>NZ_RPSE01000009.1:0-51724 GCF_003949955.1 Streptomyces sp. WAC05292 | reverse complement strand
GCGTTCGACCGCTCCCCCCGCCCGACCTCACGCAGAACGGACCCCCACCGTGACGGCTCGCCACCAGCGCACCATGCCCCGCAGGAAACTCCTCGCCGTGACAGCCGGCCTGGCCGTGGCCGTTCCCGCCGCGGCGGCCTGGCTGGAGAGGAGCGCCAACGCGTCCACCGCCACCACGCTCCCCCTGGACCTGGTGAACACCACCGGCAACAACGCGGTGTACGCCTACGTGCTCGGCCGCGACCCCGCGGCCGGCGGCACCTGGGCCTTCATCCGGGCCGACGGCTCCAGCCTGTACCACCCGCCGGCTCCGGCCGCCGACCAGACCCCGCTCGGGGTCGACTGCGCCATCCCGCTGGGCGCGTCCGGCGCCGGGGCCCGAAGGGTGACGCTGCCGCGCCTGGACAGCGGCCGTGTCTACTTCTCCGTCGGCGCGAAGCTCACCTTCCTGGTGAACCGCGGCGGCGGTCTGGCCCTGCCGTCGGTGAGCAACCCTTCCGACCCCAACGCGGGCGTCGCTCACGACTTCTGCGAGTTCACCTTCAACAGCGACCAGCTGTACGCCAACATCACGTTCGTCGACATGGTCTCGCTGCCGATCGCCTTCCGGCTGGAGACCGGCCAAGGCACCCAGACGGTGCACGGGCTGCCCGCCGACGGACTGTCCCGGGTCGCCGCCGCGCTGCGGGCCCAGTCCGCCGCCGACGGCGGCGACTGGAGCCGGCTGATCGTCACCGCGGGCGGCCGCGACGTGCGCGTACTCAGCCCCAACCTGGCGATCCGAGGCGACAGCTCCTTGTTCCGCGGCTACTTCGACGACTACGTGGACGAGGTGTGGAGCAAGTACCGCTCCACCGACCTGCGCATCGACACCCAGTCCACCTGGGGAACCGTCACCGGCCGGGTGTCCGGCGACGTCCTGGCCTTCCCCGGAGTCGGCGGCTTCGCCAAGCCGTCCACCCTTTCGATCTTCTCCTGCAGCGACGCGCCCTTCACCACCGGCAACGACCTGATGGGCAATCTCAGCGCCCGGCTCGCCGCCGCCTTCAACCGCACGACCCTGCTGGACAACCCCCACCAGCCGACCGCCGAGAAGCCCGCCGCCTTCTACGCCCGGCCGCGCACCAACCACTACGCCCGCATCCTGCACCACACCACCCCCGACCATCTCGGGTACGCCTTCCCGTACGACGACGTGCACCCGGCCGGAGTCGACTTCGAGGGGAAGGTGCAGTCCGGCACCCCCGGCCGCTGGACCATCACGGTCGGCGGTGTGGCCGGCGGCGGCACACCGGCCCCGACGCCGACCGCCACCGTCCCGGGCGGCGGGGTCGGCGCCTTCACCACCATCCAGGCCGAGGCGTTCAGTGCCCAGTCCGGAGCCCGGGTCGAGGCCTGCTCCGACAGCGGCGGCGGATCCGCCGTCGGCCACCTGTCCAACGGCGACTGGATCAAGTTCTCGGCCGTCGCCTTCGGCTCCGCCGGCGCGACCCGCTTCGCCGCCCGCGTCGCCTCCGGAGCCGCCGGCGGAGTCAGCGGCCTGGTCCAGGTCCGCCTCGGCAGCCCCACGGCCGCCCCGGTCGGCGGCTTCGCCGTCGCCAACACCGGCGGCTGGCAGGCCTGGCGCACCGTCCCCGCCGACATCCGCCGCACCACCGGTACCCACGACGTCTATCTGACCTTCGACAGTGGCCAGTCCTCCGACTTCGTCAACGTCAACTGGTTCTCCTTCGCCTAGTGCTGTGACCGGCAGCGTCCACCGGGGCGGCGGAGGAGTGGAAGGCCGTGGGGGTGGGGGCGAAACCGGTTGCGAGCGCGGCCAGGGCCTGGAAGCGTGCGCTGTCCGGCAACTGCGACGAGGCTTGGATGACGATCTACTTCCACGGTGCGGACGAAGTCCCGTACGGCTGCTTCTCCAATTTCTCCGCACATGGCCTGGAACTCGACGGGCACGTGTGGCCGACCTCGGAGCACTACTTCCAGGCACAGAAGTTCACCGGCACCCGCCATGCCGACCTCATCCGCCGCGCTCGCACGCCGCTGCGTGCCGCCGAGCTGGGCCGCGACCCGTCCAGGCCGTTGCGGCGGGACTGGGAGCGCGTCAAGGACGACGTGATGCGCCGTGCCGTGGCGGCCAAGTTCCGGGCGCACGCGGACATCCGCGGCATCCTGCTGTCGACCGTCGACGAGGAGATCGTCGAGGACACCGGCACCGACCACTACTGGGGCCGCGGCAGGACCGGGACCGGCAGGAACATGCTCGGCCGGATCCTGATGCGCACCCGAAACCAGCTCCGCGCCGAAGGTCGCGACCACTCCGGGTGGCGGCCGGCCACCCGGGACGGCCGGGGCCGTCAGGCAGGCCCCGACGCTGGCCGGGGAGACAGAGCCTGAAGGTGTTTCAGGCCTCCCGTCGGTCGGGGAGCACCGGGTCGGCCTCGGCCTCCGGCACGTCCGGGGTCGCGGCCGCCGGGGCCTTGCGGGGCCAGATCCAGTACGTGGCGGCGACGATGCCGTGGATGGCGACCGCGCGCAGGGCGCCGAACTGCCATCCGCGCAGGCTGGAGGTGTCGCCCGCGTCGCCGACGTACAGGATCGCGGCTTCCAGCAGGCCGAGGGCGACGGCGCCGGCGGCCACGGTCCGCAGCCACAGCTTCGCCTCGTGGCGGGCGCGCTCCCTGCCGTACGCGGGGCCGGGGGGCTTGGGACCGCCGGCGAAGCGGTGGGCGGCGTGCCGGTCGAGCCACTTCACGGTGTAGTGGCCGAATCCCACCGTGTAGCCGATGTAGAGGGCGGCGAGGCCGTGCTTCCAGGACGGCTCCCCGCCGTTCTTGAGGTCCATCGTGGAGACCACCAGCAGCACCAGCTCCAGCAGCGGCTCGCACAGCAGGACGGCCGCCCCGAGCCGGGGCATCTTCGCGAGGTAGCGCAGGGCGAGGCCGGCGGCGAGCAGCACCCAGAAGCCCACCTCGCAGGCGACGATCAGGGCGACGAGCACGGGTTTCTCCATTCGCTGGGGGTTCGGCGGTGCGGCGGCCGACGACCGTCCGGCACCTGGTCCCAGCCTCTCCCGCAGTCCGCCCCGGTTCGTCGTCTCCGCAGGTGAACCGGGACTGCATCCTTCGGCGTAGTGGACCGCCCCGCGCGATACGCCCCGGCGGCGAGGTCTCGGGGCCCCGGAGCGTGTTGGATGGGGCCGTGACCGCAACCGAGGCCCCGGCCGACCCCGAGCGGACCCGCCGCATCCCCCGACCCCACCGCGACGACGTGCTCCTCGCGGTGGTCAGCGTGCTCGGCGGGGTGCTGCTGTGGTCGCTCGGCATCTACACCACGAACAACCGGCACTTCTTCCCCGCCTGGGCGGCCCTGGTGCCGCTGCTGGTGATCGGCCCGCTGGAGCTGGTGCGGCGCAGCTGCCCCCACCTCATCATGGGCGTCGGCACCCTCGCGGTGATCGCGGACCAGTTCACCGTGGGCAACTTCGGCACCATCATGATCTTCACGGATCTGGTGTACGCGGCCGCCCTCTACGGCAGGCCCCCGATGGCCCGGCGGCTGCCGGTCTCGACCGGCCTGGTCACCGTGGCCGTCACGATCATCGCCGTGGCCTGGCTCCGCACCCCGCAGGCCCTGATGATCGGCGTGGTCACCGGCATCGTGAGCTTCGGCCCGGCGCTGACGGGCGCGACCCTGCGCAACCACCGCGAGGCCGCGGTCGCCGCCCGGCTGCGCGCCGAGCAGACGGCGCTGCTGGCCGAAATGGACCGGGCCCAGGCGGTGGTCGCCGAGCGGGCGCGGATGGCCCGCGAACTGCACGACATGGTGGCCAACCACCTGTCCGCGATCGCCATCCACTCCACGGCGGCCCTCTCCATCGACTCCCCCGCGACGAGCCGCGAGGCCCTCGGGGTGATCCGTGAGAACAGCGTTCAGGGGCTGGCCGAAATGCGCCGGCTGATCGGGCTGCTGCGGGACGCGGGCGCCGAGCAGGAGGCCGTCGCGACGCCCACCCTGGACGGGCTCGACGCCCTGGTGGCGCAGGCCCGTGTCAACGGCCGCGGCAGCGGGCTGGAGTTCGAGCTGTGCGACGAGCGGCGGCCCGGGCCGGATCCGCTGCCGGCCCCCGTGGAGCTGGCGGCGTACCGGATCGTCCAGGAGTCGCTCACGAACGCCCTCAAGCACGCCGCCCCGGGCACGGTACGGGTCCGCGTGGCCCGCACCGGCGGGCTGCTGACGGTGGCGGTCGAGTCGCCCTGCGCCGACCGGCCCCCGCGCCGCGCCCCCGGCTCCGGGGCGGGCCTGATCGGCATGCAGGAGCGGACGGAGCTGCTGGGCGGGGAGTTCACGGCGGGCCGCGAGGGCCCGCTCTGGCGCGTGCGGGCGGTCCTGCCCGCGGAGGAGAAGGCGGTGACCGGGTGACCATCCGGGTGGTGGTGGCGGAGGACCAGAGTGCGGTGCGCGCGGGGCTGGTGCTGATCCTGCGCAGCGCGGGCGACATCGAGGTCGTCGGCGAGGCCGCGGACGGCGAGGAGGCGGTGCGGCTGGCCCGGGAGCTCCGCCCGGACCTCGTCCTCATGGACGTGCAGATGCCCCGGCTCGACGGGGTGTCGGCGACGCGGCAGGTGGTGGCGGAGGGCCTCGCCGACGTCCTGGTCCTGACCACGTTCGACCTCGACGAGTACGTCTTCGGGGCACTGCGGGCGGGCGCGGCCGGCTTCCTGCTGAAGAACGCCGACGCGGCCGAGCTGATCGCCGGCGTGCGGACCGTGGCGCGCGGCGAGGGGCTGATCTCCCCGGCGGTGACCAGGCGCCTGATCGCCGAGTTCGCGGCGCCGCGCAAGGCGAAGGCCGCGGTGGCGCCGGAGCGGGCCGCGGCGGTGGAGTCCCTGACGCGCCGGGAGCGGGAGGTGCTGGGCTGCCTCGGCGAGGGCATGTCGAACGCGGAGATCGCGGTGCGGCTGTCCATGGCCGAGGCGACGGTGAAGACGCACGTCAGCAGGCTGCTGGGGAAGCTGGAGCTGCGCAGCCGGGTGCAGGCGGCCGTCCTCGCGCAGGAGCTGGGACTCTAGCCCGCCTCCAACTCCGTTGTGGTCTGGACCTCTTGACGGTTGGTCCAGACCTTTCTACGCTCGCGGCAACTGTGGTGAGCGTGCCGTGCCAGGGACGCTCACGGGCGGCGCAGGTCCCACCCCCGAGTCGCAGCCGGCCCCGCGGCGGCGACGGACCTACGGAGGAGCACCCTTGAGCACAGCACCCCCACCCCGCACCACCCGTCTGATGCGCAGGCTCGCCGCGGCCGTGGCCGCCTTCGCCGTGCCGGCCGCCGGGCTCGTGGCCCTGGCCGGCCCCGCGCAGGCCGCCCCGTCCGCAACGGCGACGTACACGAAGGCCTCGGACTGGGGCTCCGGCTTCGAGGGCAGGTGGACGGTGAAGAACACCGGCACCACCACCCTCACCGGATGGACCGTCGAGTGGGACTTCCCCTCGGGCACCCGGGTCACCTCGGCCTGGGACGCCTCGGTCACCAACTCCGCGGACCACTGGACCGCCAAGAACGTCGGCTGGAACGGCACGCTCGCGCCCGGCGCCAGCGTCACCTTCGGCTTCAACGGCAGCGGCTCGGGAGCCCCGACCGGCTGCAAGCTCAACGGCGCCCCCTGCGACGGCGGCCCCTCCCAGCCCGGCGACAACCCGCCCTCGGCGCCCGGCACCCCCACCGCGGGCACGGTCACCGAGACCTCGGCGGCCCTGTCCTGGGCCGCGGCCACCGACGACAAGGGCGTCAAGGACTACGACGTCTACCGGGGCTCCGCGAAGGTCGCGACGGTCACCGGGACCTCGTACACCGACACCGGCCTGACCAAGGGGACGGCGTACACGTACTCCGTGACCGCGCGCGACACCGCGGGCCAGACCGGGCCCTCCTCGGGCACCCTGACCGTCACCACCCCGGGCGGCACCACCCCGCCGGACCCGGGTGACAAGGTCAAGCTCGGCTACTTCACCAACTGGGGCGTCTACGGGCGCAACTACCACGTGAAGAACCTGGTCACCTCGGGCACCGCCGCGAAGATCACGCACATCAACTACGCCTTCGGCAACGTCCAGGGCGGCCGCTGCACCATAGGCGACGCCTACGCCGACTACGACAAGGCCTACGGCGCCGACCAGAGCGTCGACGGCAAGGCCGACACCTGGGACCAGCCGCTGCGCGGCAACTTCAACCAGCTGCGCAAGCTGAAGGCCCAGTACCCGCACATCAAGGTGCTGTGGTCCTTCGGCGGCTGGACCTGGTCGGGCGGCTTCGGGCAGGCCGCGGCCAACCCGGCGGCCTTCGCCCAGTCCTGCTACGACCTGGTGGAGGACCCCCGCTGGGCCGACGTCTTCGACGGCATCGACCTCGACTGGGAGTACCCGAACGCCTGCGGCCTGACCTGCGACACCTCCGGCCCGACCGCGTTCACCAACATGATGAAGGCCATGAAGGCCAAGTTCGGGGCGAACAACCTGGTCACGGCCGCGATCACCGCCGACGCCTCCGACGGCGGCAAGATCGACTCGGCGGACTACGCGGGCGCCGCGCAGTACACCGACTTCTACAACGTCATGACGTACGACTTCTTCGGCGCCTGGGCGGCGAAGGGCCCCACCGCCCCGCACTCCCCGCTCACCTCGTACGCCGGCATCCCGCAGGCCGGCTTCAACTCCGCCGACGCCATCGCCAAGCTCAAGGCCAAGGGCGTCCCGGGCAGCAAGCTGAACCTCGGCATCGGCTTCTACGGCCGCGGCTGGACCGGCGTCACCCAGGACGCCCCCGGCGGCACCGCCACCGGGCCGGCGCAGGGCACGTACGAGCAGGGCATCGAGGACTACAAGGTCCTCAAGAACAGCTGCCCGGCCACCGGCACGGTCGCCGGCACCGCCTACGCCAAGTGCGGCGCCAACTGGTGGAGCTACGACACCCCCGCCACCATCGCCGGGAAGATGGCCTGGGCCAAGCAGCAGGGCCTCAGGGGCGCCTTCTACTGGGAGTTCAGCGGCGACACCGCGAACGGCGAGCTCGCCTCGGCCGTCCACTCCGGCCTGAAGTGACCCCCGGCACCCGATGAGCGCCGGGCCGGGGACGGGATCCGCCCCCCGTCCCCGGCCCTGCCCCGAAGACACCGCCGCCCTTCCCGGAGCAGTCAGTCCCGGGGAGGGCGGCGGCACGTCAGGCGGCGTTCGCCCTCCCCCGGACTTCACCTGGGGGAGGGCAGGGAGTTCTTACGCGACATTCACCCGTTGGCCGGGCGGAGCCGCCTCCAGCCAGGCCAGGAAACCGGTCAGGGCGTCCTCGCTCATCGCCAGCTCCAAGCGCACCCCCTGATGGGTGCAGCCGAGCACGACGGCGTCGGACAGCAGGGCCAGCTCCTCCTCGCCCTCCGGGGCGCGGCGGGCGACGACCTCGATCGACCCCCGCTCCAGCAGCCGGCGGGGCCGCGGGGAGTAGGAGAAGACGCGGAACCAGTCGACGCGGTCACCGCTGTAGCGGGCCACCCCGTACACCCAGCCCTTGCCGGAGACGTCGTGCTTGTCGGAGACGTCCCAGCGCAGGCTGCAGTCGAAGGTGCCGCCGGAGCGCTGGATCAACCGGCGGCGCAGCCCGAACACGAAAAGGCCGATCACCACCAGGGCTACGACCAGGCCGCTCACAAGCAGAGCGAGGAGCATCTTCACCGACCTCCTCGCTCATCGACTACCGCAAGTAAAACGGACGTACATCGCCTCAGCCGCGACCCGTCCCGAGAAGTTCCGGAACGAGCCGCGGCTGAGATCACAAACCTGTTCGGTGCGGGACTCAGTGCCCCGCGACCGCACGCAGCCGGACATCGGCGCGACGCTCGGCGGCGGCGTCCGCCTCCGACTTGGCGCGCTCCAGCGCCCGCTCCGCACGCTTGACGTCGATCTCGTCCGCGAGCTCGGCGATCTCGGCCAGCAGGGACAGCTTGTTGTCCGCGAACGAGATGAAACCGCCGTGCACCGCGGCGACGACCGTACCGCCGTCACTGGTGCGAATGGTCACCGGGCCCGATTCCAGCACGCCGAGAAGCGGCTGGTGACCGGGCATGACGCCGATGTCGCCGGACGTGGTGCGGGCGACGACCAGGGTGGCCTCGCCGGACCAGACACTGCGGTCCGCCGCGACCAGCTCGACGTGCAGCTCAGCAGCCAAGGTTGGCTCCTCGGGTCACCACCCGGCAGGTTCGCCGGGTGTTGGATGAATTCTAATGGGCGTGCGGAGAGGGACGGGACGCACCCGCCCCTCTCCGTGCGATCGGTTCGGCCGGGGGCGGGTGCGCGCCCCGCCCCGGCCGTCCCGGATCAGGAGACGCCCAGCTCCTTGGCGTTCTTCTTCAGGTCCTCGAGACCACCGCACATGAAGAAGGCCTGCTCGGGGAAGTGGTCGTACTCGCCGTCGCAGATCGCGTTGAACGCGGCGATCGACTCGTCGAGCGGGACGTCCGAACCGTCCACGCCGGTGAACTGCTTCGCCGCGTGGGTGTTCTGGGACAGGAAGCGCTCGACGCGGCGGGCGCGGTGGACAACGAGCTTGTCCTCCTCGCCGAGCTCGTCGATGCCGAGGATCGCGATGATGTCCTGGAGGTCCTTGTACTTCTGCAGGATCCCCTTGACGCGGGTCGCGGCCTCGTAGTGGTCCTTGGCGATGTACCGCGGGTCGAGGATGCGGGACGAGGAGTCCAGCGGGTCCACGGCCGGGTAGATGCCCTTCTCGGAGATCGGACGGGAGAGCACCGTCGTCGCGTCGAGGTGGGCGAAGGTGGTCGCCGGGGCCGGGTCGGTCAGGTCGTCCGCGGGGACGTAGATCGCCTGCATCGAGGTGATCGAGTGACCGCGGGTCGAGGTGATGCGCTCCTGGAGGAGACCCATCTCGTCGGCCAGGTTCGGCTGGTAGCCCACCGCGGAGGGCATGCGGCCGAGCAGGGTGGAGACCTCGGAGCCGGCCTGCGTGAAGCGGAAGATGTTGTCGATGAAGAACAGCACGTCCTGCTTCTGCACATCGCGGAAGTACTCCGCCATGGTCAGACCGGCCAGGGCGACGCGCAGACGGGTGCCCGGGGGCTCGTCCATCTGGCCGAAGACCAGCGCGGTCTTGTCGAGAACGCCGGCCTCCTCCATCTCGACCATGAGGTCGTTGCCCTCACGGGTGCGCTCACCGACACCCGCGAAGACGGAAACGCCCTCGTGCAGCTTCGCCACACGCATGATCATTTCCTGGATCAGAACGGTCTTGCCGACACCGGCACCACCGAACAGACCGATCTTTCCACCCTTGACGTACGGGGTGAGGAGGTCGACGACCTTCAGGCCGGTCTCGAACATCTCGGTCTTGGACTCGAGCTGGTCGAAGGCCGGGGCCTTGCGGTGGATCGGCCAGCGCTCGGCGTTCGCGACCGTGGACTCGTCCTCGTTGAGGACGCGGCCCAGGGTGTTGAACACCTTGCCCTTGGTGACGTCGCCGACGGGCACGGTGATGCCGTTGCCGGTGTCGGTGACCACGGCCTGGCGGACCAGGCCGTCGGTGGGCTGCATGGAGATGGTGCGCACCATGCCGTCACCCAGGTGCTGCGCGACCTCGAGGGTCAGCGTCTTGAGCGAGCCCTCCTCGGCCGGGTCGGCGACCTGGACGGTCAGCGCGTTGTAGATCTCCGGCATCGCGTCGACGGGGAACTCCACGTCGACGACCGGGCCGATGACCCGCGCGATGCGGCCGGTGGCGGCAGCCACTGCGTTATCGATAGACGTCGTCACTTACTTGTCACTCCCCGCGTTCGCGTCGGCCAGGGCTGCGGAGCCACCGACGATCTCGCTGATTTCCTGGGTGATTTCGGCCTGGCGGGCCGCGTTGGCAAGCCGGGTGAGGCTGGTGATCAGCTCACCGGCGTTGTCGGTCGCCGACTTCATCGCGCGGCGGCGGGCGGCGTGCTCGGAAGCAGCGGCCTGCAGCAGCGCGTTGTAGACGCGGCTCTCGACGTAGCGCGGCAGCAGGGCGTCGAGGACGTCCTCCGCCGACGGCTCGAAGTCGAACAGCGGCAGGATCTCGCCCTTGCCGGCCGTCTCCTCCGACGCCTTCTCGAGGCTGAGCGGCAGCATCCGGTTGTCCACCGCGTTCTGCGTCATCATCGACACGAATTCCGTGTAGACGATGTGCAGCTCGTCCACGCCGCCCTCGGCCGTCTCCTTGGTGACGGCCTCGATCAGCGGGGCGGCGACGGCCTTCGCGTTCGCGTAGCTCGGGCTGTCGGTGAAGCCGGTCCAGCTCTCCACGACCTTGCGCTCGCGGAAGTTGTAGTAGGCGACACCCTTGCGGCCGACGATGTAGTGGTCGACCTCCTTGCCCTCACCGCGCAGCCGCTCCGTCAGCCGGTCCGCAGCCTTGATGGCGTTGGACGAGTAGCCGCCGGCCAGACCGCGGTCGCTCGTGAGCAGCACCACCGCCGCGCGCACCGGGGACTCGGCCTCGGTGGTGAGCGGGTGCTTGGTGTTGGAGCCGGTCGCCACCGCGGTCACCGCACGGGTGAGCTCGGTCGCGTACGGCGTGGAGGCCGCCACCTGGCGCTGCGCCTTGACGATGCGCGAGGCGGCGATCATCTCCATCGCCTTGGTGATCTTCTTGGTCGCGGTAACGGATCGGATGCGACGCTTGTAGACCCGGAGCTGGGCTCCCATGAGTCAGGTCCCTTCCGTCGTTACTTGCCGGCCGGAGCGTCTTCGCCCAGAAGCCTGCCGTCCGAGGTCTCGAACTGCTTCTTGAAGTCGGCGATGGCGTCGGCGACGGACTGGAGGGTGTCGTCCGACATCTTGCCGCCCTCGCGGATCGAGGTCAGGAGGTCCTTGCGGTTGTGGCGCAGGAACTCGAGCAGCTCGGACTCGAAGCGGCGGATGTCCTCGACCGGGACGTCGTCCATCTTGCCGGTGGTGCCCGCCCAGATGGAGATGACCTGCTCCTGGACCGGCATCGGCTGGTACTGGCCCTGCTTGAGCAGCTCGACCATGCGCTTGCCGCGCTCCAGGGAGGACTTCGACGCGGCGTCCAGGTCGGAGCCGAAGGCGGCGAACGCCTCCAGCTCGCGGTACTGGGCGAGGTCCACGCGGAGGCGGCCGGAGATC
This sequence comes from Streptomyces sp. WAC05292, assembly GCF_003949955.1. NCBI lineage: Bacteria > Bacillati > Actinomycetota > Actinomycetes > Kitasatosporales > Streptomycetaceae > Streptomyces > Streptomyces sp. WAC05292. The sequence goes on along the minus strand of NZ_RPSE01000009.1, from coordinate 40,555 downwards.
TGCTTCATGGCCTTGTGCTGCGCGGAGCCACCGACGCGGGAGACCGAGATACCGACGTTCAGGGCCGGGCGCTGGCCGGCGTTGAACAGGTCGGACTCCAGGAAGCACTGGCCGTCGGTGATGGAGATGACGTTGGTCGGGATGAACGCCGACACGTCGTTCGCCTTGGTCTCGACGATCGGCAGACCGGTCATCGAGCCGGCGCCCATGTCGTCGGACAGCTTGGCGCAGCGCTCCAGCAGGCGGGAGTGCAGGTAGAAGACGTCGCCCGGGTAGGCCTCGCGGCCCGGCGGACGGCGCAGCAGCAGCGACACGGCGCGGTAGGCGTCGGCCTGCTTCGACAGGTCGTCGAAGACGATCAGGACGTGCTTGCCCTGGTACATCCAGTGCTGGCCGATGGCGGAGCCGGTGTAGGGCGCCAGGTACTTGAAGCCGGCCGGGTCGGACGCCGGGGCGGCGACGATGGTCGTGTACTCCAGGGCACCGGCCTCTTCCAGCGCGGCGCGCACGGAAGCGATGGTGGAGCCCTTCTGGCCGATGGCGACGTAGATGCAGCGGACCTGCTTGTTCACGTCGCCCGAGCGCCAGTTGTCGCGCTGGTTGATGATCGTGTCGACGGCCAGGGCGGTCTTGCCCGTCTGGCGGTCGCCGATGATCAGCTGACGCTGGCCGCGGCCGACCGGCGTCATGGCGTCGACGGCCTTGTAACCCGTCTCCATGGGCTCGTGCACGGACTTGCGCTGCATGACGCCCGGGGCCTGCAGCTCGAGGGCGCGGCGGCCCTCGGTCGCGATCTCGCCGAGACCGTCGATCGGGTTGCCGAGCGGGTCGACGACACGGCCGAGGTAGCCCTCGCCGACGCCGACGGAGAGCACCTCACCGGTGCGCTGCACCGGCTGGCCCTCCTCGATGCCGCTGAACTCGCCGAGGACGATCGCACCGATCTCGCGGTCCTCGAGGTTGAGCGCGAGGCCGAGGGTGCCGTCCTCGAACTTCAGCAGCTCGTTCGCCATGGCGGAGGGCAGGCCCTCCACCTTCGCGATGCCGTCACCGGCAACGCTGACCGTGCCGACCTCCTCGCGCGAGGCCGCGTCCGGCTTGTACGACTGGACGAAAGTCTCCAGTGCGTCCCGGATCTCCTCCGGCCGGATCGTGAGCTCCGCCATCTGGGTTCCCTGCTCTCCTTGTTGGGCCTGAAGCTTCATAGGGGTCTGGGGGCGACCCCCAGGAATCTTCTGCAAGTTCTGCACGGCCCAACCGGGCCGCTAGGAATCTTCGTTCTGTTTGTGGCCGGTCAGCCGGCCATGCGGCGCTCCGCCTCGGCGAGGCGGTTCGCGATGCTGCCGTCGATGACCTCGTCGCCGATCTGCACCACGATCCCGCCGACGACCTCGGGGTCGACGTCCAGGTTCAGGTGCATCTGGCGGCCGTACAGCTTGGCCAGCACCGCGCCGAGACGCGCGCGCTGCGCGTCGCTGAGCGGGATCGCGCTGGTCACGGTGGCGACCACGCGGTCACGGCGCTCGGCGGCGAGCTTGGACAGGGCCTCGAGGCCCCCTTCCAGGCTACGTCCACGCGGGTGCGTGACGAGACGGGTGACCATCCGCTCGGTGACGGCGTGGGCCTTGCCGCCGAGCAGGCTGCGCAGCAGCTCGCCCTTGGCGGAGGCGGTGGCCGTCCGGTCGGTCAGCGCGGCGCGCAGCTCGGGGTTCGAGGCGACGATCCGGGTGAACCGGAACAGCTCGTCCTCGACGCCGTCGAGCGCACCGCTCTGCTGGGCCGCCGTGAGGTCGGCGGTGTCGGCCAGCTGCTCCAGGCCGTCGACGAGGTCGCGGGACTGGGACCAGCGGGACCGGACCGTGCCCGTGACCAGGTCGAGGGTCTCCCCGCCGACCTGGCCGGCGAGCAGGCGCTGCGCCAGCTCGGCCCTGGCCTCGGCGGGCTGCGCCGGGTCGGTGAGGACCCGGCGCAGCGAGACCTCACGGTCGAGCAGCGCGGTGACGGCAGCCAGCTCACCGGCGAGCTTCGCCGCGTCGACGGACGTGTTGTCCGTCAGCGCGTCGAGGCGCTCGCGCGCGGAGGCCAGTGCCTCGCGGCTCGCTCCGTTCATCGGGCAGCCTCGGCCTTCTCCTCAAGCTCGCTGAGGAAGCGGTCGATGGTGCGGCTCTGGCGGGCGGCGTCCTCGAGGGACTCGCCGACGAGCTTGCCGGCCAGGTCGGTGGCGAGCTTGCCCACGTCCTGGCGCAGCGCCTGCGAGGCGGCCTTGCGGTCGGCCTCGATCTGGGCGTGGCCGGCAGCGATGATCTCCTCACGCTGCCGCTGGCCCTCTGCGCGCAGCTCTTCCTTGAGCGCAGTGCCCTGCTCGAGCGCTTCCTGGCGCAGGCGAGCGGCCTCGTGCCGGGCCTCGGCGAGCTGGGCCTTGTACTGCTCCAGCACGCTCTGGGCCTCGGTCTGAGCGGCTTCGGCCTTCTCGATACCGCCTTCGATGGCCTCGCGGCGCTCTTCCAGAACCTTGTTGATGTTCGGGAGGAGCTTCTTGGCGAGGAAGCCGAAGACGATGACGAAGGCGATCAGACCGATGACCAGCTCGGGGATCGGCGGGATGAGGGGGCTCTGGGGCTCCTCAGCCGCAATCTGAACCAGAGGGTTCACATCAGTGCCTTCCGTCTAAAGGGTGTTCGCTACCGCGATCAGGAGGTCGGGTAGACGAACGGCATGACCAGACCGATGAGGGCGAGCGCCTCACAGAAGGCGAAGCCGAGGATCTGGTTGGCGCGGATCAGGCCGGCGGCCTCGGGCTGGCGGGCCAGGGCCTGGGTGCCGTTGCCGAAGATGATGCCGACGCCGACGCCGGGGCCGATGGCGGCGAGGCCGTAGCCGATGGAGCCGAGGTTGCCCTTGATTTCGACGCCAGCGGCGAGGGTCTGCGCGAGAGCGGACATGCCGGTTCTTCCTTCTCTTTCATGGACCGGTGGGGGTTGGCCACCGGACGTCTGATGGTTTGGGGGTGGGGCCGGTCAGTGGTGCTCGGCGACGGCGCCCTGGAGGAAGCTGCAGGCCAGGAGCACGAAGACGTAGGCCTGGACAGCCTGGATGAAGAGCTCGAAGGCGGTCATCACGATGACCATCACGAACGAGACACCCGCGTAGGCGATGCCGATGCCGTTCAGCAGGTACCAGCTGGCGATCGTGAAGAGCAGCAGCAGCGTGTGACCGGCGAACATGTTCGCGAAGAGACGGACCGCGTGGGTGAAGGGGCGGACCAGGACGTTCGAGAAGAACTCGATCAGCATGACCAGCGGCAGGATCCCGCCGAGCGACTTGTCGTAGCCCGTCAGGTTCTTCAGGCCGCCGATGAAGCCGTGGCGCTTGAAGGTGACCGACATCCACATGACGTAGATGACGAGCGCGAGGCCGGCCGGGTAGGCGATGACGGAGGTCACCGGGAACTGGGCGACCGGGATGATCGACCAGAGGTTCATCATCCAGACGAAGAAGAACGTCGCGACCATGAAGGGGACGTACTTCTCGCCTTCCTTCTTGCCGAGGGTCTCGTAGACGATGCCGCGGCGGACGAAGTCGTAGCCGGCCTCGGCGACCATCTGCAGCTTTCCGGGAACCACCTTCGGCTTGCGGAAGGCCGCCCAGAAGAAGGCGAGGATGATGACGGACCCGAGCAGGGCCAGCAGCATCGTCTTGTTGAAGTAGACGCTGCTGTCCGCGTCGCCGAAGATCGGCTCGAACAGGAACGAGTGCAGGCCAGGAGCCGGGAAGCCACAGCCGTCGAAGATGTGGCAATCGGTCTCGAAGGCGAGCACCTGCGTCGGGTCAGCACTCACCGCGGGCTCCTTCAGCGTGGCGCATAGGTACGGCAACCTCGTTGTGTCGGCGCGGCGCAGGGCCGCGGGTCGGCACGGGACTGGTCTTACGGATGTGGGGGCGGCCGGCAGGCATTGAGCCTCGCGATTGAGCAGGCGTCAGCTCAGATGCCCGCGCCCGCGATGCCGCACACGGCACCGGACGATAGCAGCATCTCGAACGACCACTTATCCCGCCCCTACCCTTCACGACGAGGACCCCGTGTTTTCGGGCTTGTCACCCTTGTCGGCGTTCGGCTCGACGTAAAGGATCTTGGCCTTCATGTGGGCGCGGGTCTGCGCGGCGATCCAGACGAGCGTCGCGACGACCAGCGAGATGGCGAAGGCCTTGGGGTTGAAAAGCGTCGTGTCCCGGAACGCGGCGACGAAGACGAACAGCAGCAGGATCTGGGTCGTGTAGAGGGCCAGGCCCATCATCTGGAACAGATGCGGCCACGACCGGGCCGTGCGCTGCAGTACGACGAAGCCGACACCCATGAACGCGATCACCACCAGCGTGGCGACGAGCGCACCGATGGCCCCCTTGCCGCCCGCGACCACGCCGCTGACGATCGCGGCGACGACGCCGGCGGCAGCGGTGGGTACGGCGGTTTGCAGCAGGGATCGGACGTCATCAGACCGCATGGCGGGGTAGCTCCGCGTGGTGGTGGGGTACGGGACTCGTACGGGACGAGCGTAAAGCCCGGTCCGAGCAGAACGCTCGGGCCGAGGGACCGTCGCACTACGACCCTTCGGCACTGTCGCCGGGTTTAGTGAACGGTATCACAAACTATTTGATGAGAGCTTTACCTGCTCCGTGTGCTCACTGTCACACATGAGAGCTAACGCGCCCGTGTGTGCACGACGGGCGGCCGTTTCGTGTGGTAAAGGCGTTTCGATTCCGAATTGCGGGTGCGCCGTCAGCGCGCCGATCCGGCCTTACGCCGCTCGGGGAACCGCGAACGGGGGCCCACCGCTGTCGCGCCGTTGACGCCGGAGACGCCCACCGCGACCGGCCGGGCCGGCTCCGGCTCCCGCCCCGAGGCGTCCTGCGCGGCCGCCTCCGCGGCCCGCTCCGCGTGCCGGTAGCGCGGCGGCACCAGGAACTCCGCCCAGCGCGGGGCGCGCGGCGTGAAGCGCGGCAGGAGCAGCAGGACGAGGCCCACGGCGCTGAGCAGGGCGATCACGAAGACGATCCACATCGAGGCCGAGTGCACCGAGTACGCCACCGCGCTGAAGGCGAAGAGGCCCGACCAGAAGTACATGATCAGTACGGCGCGGCTGTGCGAGTGGCCCAGTTCCAGCAGCCGGTGGTGCAGGTGTCCGCGGTCCGCGGCGAACGGCGACTGGCCGTTCCAGGTGCGCCGCACGATGGCCAGGATCAGGTCCGTCATCGGGATCGCGATGATCGTCAGCGGCAGCAGCAGCGGGATGAAGACCGGCAGCATCGCGTGCGTCGCGTTGCGCTCACCGCCCGCGAAGAGCGCCATGGTGTCCGGGTCCACCTGCCCGGTGATCGAGATCGTGCCGGCGGCGAGGACCAGGCCGATCAGCATCGACCCGGAGTCGCCCATGAAGATGCGGGCCGGATGCATGTTGTGCGGCAGGAAGCCCAGGCACATGCCCATCAGGATCGCCGCGAACAGGGTCGCCGGCGCCGCCGCCTCGATGCCGTAGCCGAACCAGATCCGGTACCCGTACAGGAAGAACGCCGCGGCGGCGATGCACACCATGCCCGCGGCCAGGCCGTCGAGGCCGTCGACGAAGTTCACCGCGTTGATGGTGATCACCACCAGCGCGACCGTCAGCAGGTTGCCCTGCCACTGCGTGAGCGCGACCGTCCCGACACCCGGGACGGGGATCCACAGGATGGTCAGGCCCTGCATGACCATCACGCCCGCGGCGATCATCTGCGCGCCGAGCTTGATCAGGGCGTCGATCTCGAACTTGTCGTCGAGGACGCCGATCAGCCAGATCAGCGCCGCCCCGGAGAGCAGCGCCCGCGGCTCGTTCGACAGCTCGAAGACGCCGTTCAGGTTCGGCAGGTGGTCCGCGACCAGCAGGCCCGCGCACAGACCGCCGAACATCGCGATGCCGCCGAGCCTCGGCGTGGGTTCGCGGTGGACGTCGCGGGCGCGGATCTCGGGCATCGCCCCGGCCGCGATGGCGAACTTCCGAACGGGCCCGGTGAGCAGGTAGGTCACCGCGACCGTGACGCAAAGCGTCAGCAGATATTCACGCACGGGCTGCCCCAGATGTATCGCCGGCCATCTCAGCCCCACACATTAGCCGTGATGTACCCCCTGCCGAGGACGCGAGGGGTCCGGTCCGCGGTTGCGGCCGGCTCCGTCCGGCCGCGTTCACCGGCCGTACGGCGGGAAGCCCCGCACCAGGCCGGCCACCTCCGCGCGCACGCCCGCCGCCTCCCCGCGCAGCGCCTCGGCGAGCAGGCCGGCGATCCGCGCCATCTCCGGCTCGCCCATGCCCTGCGTGGTCACGGCGGCCGTGCCCAGCCGGATCCCGCGCTGGTCCCCGTACGGCAGGGCGCAGGTGTCCAGCACGATGCCCGCCGCGGCGAGCCGGCCCCGGGCCGCGGGGCCGTCGACGCCGAACGCGGCCGGGTCGGCGGTGATCAGGTGCGTGTCGGTGCCGCCGGTCGTGACGGCGAATCCGCGGTCCGCCAGCGCCTCCGCGAGCACCCGCGCGTTGGCCGCCACCCGATGGGCGTACGTGGTGAACGCCGGGCGGGCCGCCTCCCCGAAGGCGACGGCCTTCGCCGCGATGGTGTGCATCTGCGCGCCGCCCTGCGTGAACGGGAACACCGCCCGGTCGATCCGCTCGGCGAACTCGGCGCCGCACAGGAGCATCCCGCCGCGGGGGCCGCGCAGCACCTTGTGCGTGGTGGCGCAGACGATGTCGGCGTACGGGACCGGGCTCGGCGCGGCCCCGCCGGCCACCAGCCCGATGGGGTGGGCTGCGTCGGCGATGAAGTAGGCACCCACCTCGTCGGCGATCTCCCGGAACACCGAGTACTCGGGGTGCCGCGGGTAGGAGATGGAGCCGCAGACGATGGCCTTCGGCCGGCGGGTCCGCGCCAGCTGCTGCACCTGGTGGTAGTCGATCAGCCCGGTCTCGGCGTCGGTCCCGTAGCCGACGAAGTCGAACCAGCGGCCCGAGAAGTTGGCCGGAGAGCCGTGGGTGAGGTGTCCGCCGTAGGCCAGGCCCATCGCGAGGACGGTGTCCCCCGGCCGCAGCAGCGCCGCGTACGCGGCGAGCACGGCGGCGGAGCCGGAGTGCGGCTGGACGTTGGCGTGCTCGGCGCCGAACAGCGCCCGCGCCCGCTCGACGGCGGTCCGCTCGGCCAGGTCGGCGTACTCGCAGCCGCCGTGGTACCGGTTGCCCGGGTAGCCCTCGGCGTACTTGTTGGCGAGCGCCGAGCCGAGCGCGGCCAGCACGGCGGGCGAGGTGAAGTTCTCGGCGGCGACCAGCTGCAGCGTGGTGGCCTGCCGCTGCGCCTCCCCGGCGAGCACGTCGGCCATCTGCGGATCCTGCTGCCGCAGCAGGTCCGAGGGCGGGGTGATGACGCTCATGGCGCGACTCCAGTGGGATACCCGGGTACCGCCACTGTAGGCCCGCGGGGCCCGTCGCGCCCTGCGGGGCGCGGGCGGCTCAGCGCGGCGCGGCGACGCCCGTCAGCGCCGTCACGACCGGGTCGAGCGCCTGGTTGATCTCGTCGCCGATCGAGCGGAAGAAGGTGATCGGCGCACCGTACGGGTCGTGGACCTCGTCCGCGTCCGGAGAGGGGGCCAGCAGCCAGCCGCGCAGCGCCGCCGCCGCCCGGACGAGGGCCCGGGCGCGTTCGGCGACGCCGTCGTCGAGCGGGGGCAGGGTGGCCGGATCTATCGCCCGCACGAGGCGGGTGAACTCCTTCAGGGTGAAGGTGCGCAGGCCGGCGGAGTGCCCCATGGAGATGACCTGCGCCCGGTGGTCGCGGGTGGCGGTCAGGACGAGGTCGGCCCGGATGACGTGCTCGTCGAGGAGCTCGCGGCCCGTGAACCCGGTGGCGTCGGCGCCGAAGTCGGCGAGGACGGCGGCGGCGTTGGCCTCCATCGGGGCGCCTTCGTGGCCCCAGGTGCCGGCGCTCTCGACGATCAGACCGCTGGCCGGAACCTGCCCCAGGCGGTGCGCCAGCGCATGCCGGTTCAGCCGCTCGGTGATGGGCGAGCGGCACACGTTGCCGGTGCTGACGTGGAGGATGCGGAAGGTGTCCGGGCCCGCCGGCTCCCCCGCCGCGGGCCGCCCGGCGGCGGCCGCGGGGACGCCGCCGCCGGCTATGCCACGCCCCTGAGGGCTCACGGGGCCACCTCGAGGTCGGGTACGACCTCCCGCAGCTGCCCGGCGGACAGCGCGCCCTCGCGCAGCAGGACGGGAACCTTCCCGGTGACGTCGACGATCGACGACGGCTGGATGCCGGGCGTCGGGCCGCCGTCCAGGTAGACGGAGACGGAGTCGCCGAGCATCCGGCGGGCCGCGTCGCAGTCCTCCGGGGCCGGGTGGCCGCTCAGGTTCGCCGAGGACACCGCCATCGGGCCGACCTCGGTCAGCAGCTCGATCGCGACGGGGTGCAGCGGCATGCGCACGGCGACGGTGCCGCGGGTCTCCCCCAGGTCCCAGGCCAGCGACGGCTGGTGCTTGGCGACGAGGGTCAGCGCGCCCGGCCAGAAGGCGTCGACGAGCTCCCACGCCTGTTCGGAGAAGTCCGTGACGAGGCCGTGCAGGGTGTTCGGGGAGCCGATGAGGACCGGGGTGGGCATGCCGCGGCCGCGGCCCTTGGCCGTGAGGAGGTCGCCGACGGCCTCCGCGCTGAAGGCGTCGGCGCCGATGCCGTACAGCGTGTCCGTGGGCAGTACGACGAGCTCGCCGCGGCGCACGGCGGAGGCGGCTTCGCGCAGGCCCGTCCTGCGGTCCGTCGCGTCGTTGCAGTCGTATCGCCGGGCCATCAGCGGGCCTCCTCGTGCGGCGTGGCGGGGGCGGGTCGGGGGGCGCTCACGGCCGGGCCTTGCGGGCGGTGGCGAAGCGCGGGCGGTTGTTGAGGTCGGGGTGGTCGGCGGCGTCCGCCCAGCCCAGCTCCTCGGCGAAGATCCACGGGACCTGGCCGCCCTGGGTGTCGGCGTGCTCGACGACGACGATCCCGCCGGGCCGCAGCAGCCGGTGCGCGGTCCGCTCGATGCCGCGGATGGTGTCGAGGCCGTCCTCGCCGGAGAAGAGCGCCATCTCCGGGTCGTGGTCGCGGGCCTCGGGGGCGACGTACTCCCACTCGGTGAGCGGGATGTACGGCGGGTTGGAGATCACCAGGTCGACCTGCCCGTCGAGCTCCGGCAGGGCCTCCAGGGCGTCGCCCTGGTGGACGGTGACGCGGGAGCCCTCGGCGTTCTTGCGGGTCCAGCGCAGCGCGTCCTCGGACAGCTCCACCGCGTGCACGCGCGAGCGCGGCACCTCCTGGGCCATGGCGAGCGCGATCGCGCCGGAGCCGGTGCACAGGTCCACGATCAGCGGCTCGACGACGTCCATCGCCCGGACGGCCTGTATGGCCCAGTCGACGACCGACTCGGTCTCGGGCCGGGGCACGAACACCCCGGGTCCGACCTGGAGCTCCAGGTACCGGAAGAAGGCCCGCCCGGTGATGTGCTGGAGCGGCTCGCGCGCCTCGCGGCGGGCGACGGCCTCCCAGTAGCGGGCGTCGAAGTCCGCGTCCTTGACGTGGTGCAGTTCCCCCCGTTTGACGCCGTGGACGAAGGCCGCGAGCTCCTCCGCGTCGAAGCGCGGTGAGGGCACGCCTGCGGCGGCCAGCCGCTGGGTGGCCTGGGCCACCTCGGCAAGCAGCAAGTTCACGCTGGTCCTCCGGGCTGCTGTCGTACGGGGGGGGTGGCGGGGGACGGGTCAGTTGGAGTTCGCGGCGGCGAGCTTGGCCGCCGAGTCCGTGTCGACGCAGGCCTGGATGACCGCGTCGAGGTCGCCGTCGAGCACCTGGTCCAGGTTGTACGCCTTGAACCCGGTCCGGTGGTCCGAGATCCGGTTCTCCGGGTAGTTGTACGTCCGGATCTTCTCGGAGCGGTCCACGGTGCGGACCTGGCTGCGGCGGGCGTCCGCGGCCTCCTGCTCGGCGGCCTCCTGGGCGGCCGCCAGCAGGCGGGACCGCAGGATGCGCATGGCCTGCTCCTTGTTCTGGAGCTGGCTCTTCTCGTTCTGGCAGGAGGCGACCACACCGGTCGGGACGTGCGTGATGCGCACGGCCGAGTCGGTGGTGTTGACGGACTGGCCGCCGGGGCCGGACGAGCGGTACACGTCGATGCGCAGGTCGTTCGGGTTGATCTCGACCTCGACCTCCTCGGCCTCCGGGGTGACGAGCACGCCGGCGGCGGAGGTGTGGATGCGGCCCTGGGACTCGGTGGCCGGGACGCGCTGGACGCGGTGGACGCCGCCCTCGTACTTCAGCCGGGCCCACACGCCCTGGCCGGGCTCGGTGGCGCCGTTGCCGCCCTTGGTGCGGACGGAGACCTGCACGTCCTTGTAGCCGCCGAGCTCGGACTCGGTGGAGTCGATGATCTCGGTCTTCCAGCCGACCCGCTCGGCGTAGCGCAGGTACATGCGCAGCAGGTCGCCGGCGAACAGGGCGGACTCGTCGCCGCCGGCGCCCGCCTTGATCTCCAGAAGGACGTCCTTGTCGTCGCTGGGGTCGCGCGGGACCAGCAGCAGGCGCAGCTTCTCGGTGAGCTCCTCGCGCTGCGCGCCCAGCTCCTTGACCTCGGCGGCGAAGTCGGGGTCGTCGGCCGCGAACTCCTTCGCGGTGTCGATGTCCTCGCCGGTCTGCTTCCACGCCCGGTAGGTGGCGATGATCGGGGTCAGCTCCGCGTAGCGCTTGTTCAGCCTGCGCGCATTGGCCTGATCGGAGTGGACCGAAGGGTCGGCGAGCTTCTTCTCGAGGTCGGCATGCTCGCCGACCAGTTCCTCGACCGCCTCGAACATCGGGGGCTCCTGGGGTGAAAGTACGAAAACGGGCTGCGGGACGACAAAGGCGCCGGCCCGGCCGCCCCCGTTGGACGGGGTGCAGCCGGGGTCCGGCGCCGGGGGCTCGCTACTTCGAGCCGGCAGCCTTGCCGAAGCGGGCCTCGAAGCGGGCGACACGGCCACCGGTGTCGAGGATCTTCTGCTTGCCCGTGTAGAACGGGTGGCACTCGGAGCAGACCTCGGCACGGATGGTGCCCTCGGTCAGGGTGCTACGGGTGGTGAACGACGCGCCGCAGGTGCAGCTGACCTGGGTCTCGACGTACTCGGGGTGAACATCGCGCTTCAAGGTGTCTCCTAGTTTCGGGAGGGCGCCGGGTCGCAGGGGCGGAATTGCGCACTGCGTGAACCGGGGCCGACAGACCAGTCTGCCAGGACCGGGCTGCCTGTCAAAATTCCGGGAACGCCCCCCTCAACGAGCGGGGCGGCCGGCGTATTCCGCACCCCCGCGGAGCGGTCTACCGGACGATCTCGGCGGCCTTGCTCTTGTCGCCGGCGGAGGCGGCGGTGGCCTCGGCGGGGATCGGCTGCTCGGCGAGCAGGGCGTCCCAGACCGTCTTGGACTCCTTGGCGAGCGGGGCGACGCGGTTCGTGTCGTACGGGTCCGGGCCCACCGGCAGCGTGATCATCTGCATGTTCTGCGCGTCGATGCCCTGGAGGCTCTGCGCGAAGCCGAGCAGGGACTTCACGTCGCCGAGCGCCTTGTCCGTGGTCAGCGACTTGGTCCCGGTGTCGGCGAGATCCATCAGCCGCTTGGGGTTGTCGAAGATCCCGATGCCCTTGACCTGCTTGATCAGGGCCTTGATGAAGGCCTGCTGGAGCTGTATTCGGCCCAGGTCGCTGCCGTCGCCGACGCTTTTGCGGGTGCGGACCAGGCCGAGGGCCTGTTCTCCGTCCAGGTGGTTGGTGCCGGCGGGGAGGTCGAGGTGGCTGTCGGCGTCCTTGATGGGCTTGCTGGTGGTGATCTCGACGCCGCCGAGGGTGTCGATGATCCTCTTGAAGCCGGTGAAGTCGACCTCGATGTAGTGGTCCATGCGGATCCCGGACATCTTCTCGACGGTCTTGACGACGCAGGCCGCGCCGCCGATCGAGAAGGCCTCGTTGAACTGCTCGCGCTGCCGGCCGCGGTCGGTCTTGCCGTTCGCCAGGGTGCAGGGCGGCCGGTTGACCATGGTGTCGCGCGGGATCGACACGACGCTGGCCTTCTTGTGGCCCTCGTACAGGTGGACGATCATCGCCGTGTCGGAGCGGGCCGCGCCGCCGTCGTCGCGGCCGTACGCGGAGTTCGCGCCGCCGCGGGAGTCCGAGCCGAGGACGAGGATGTCCATCGAGCCGTTGTCGATGTTCTGCGGGCGGTCGGAGCCCAGCGCCTGGTCGATGTCGACGGTGTGGAGGTTCCCGTTCAGCTTGAACCAGAACCAGCCCAGGCCCGCTCCCCCCAGCAGGACCACGCCGGCTGCGGTCCACGCGGCGACGGCCAGGCCCCTGCGCCGCCCGGCCGGCTTCCGCCGCCGCGATCCGGCGCGGTGCCGCTTCGGGCCGCTGCTCTCCTCGCTCATGCTCTCCTCAGTCCTGGGGTGCGGTCGCGGCCGCCGCCCGGCCGCTGCGCGCCCCCTTGACACAGACGGAGCAGCGCTCCGCGGGGTTCCACGCTGCGGCGGGCCGGAATGCGCGAAGGCCGCGGATGTGGTGAAGGTCGCACGGCGGGCGTACCCCGCTGGGCCCCGGTGAACGCGGACCGCCCCCGCCGCGGAGTGCGGCGGGGGCGGTCCCGGTACGGCGCGGGTGCGGCCGTCAGTCGTCGTTCTTGCCCGCAGGGGTCGTCTTGGCGATCTGCATCAGGAACTCGGCGTTCGACTTCGTCTGCTTCATCTTGTCGAGCAGCAGCTCGATGGCCTGCTGCGAGTCGAGCGCGTGCAGCACCCGGCGCAGCTTCCAGACGATGGCGAGCTCCTCGCTGTTGAGGAGGATCTCCTCCTTGCGGGTGCCCGACGGGTCGACGTCGACGGCGGGGAAGATCCGCTTGTCGGCGAGCTTCCGGTCGAGCTTGAGCTCCATGTTGCCGGTGCCCTTGAACTCCTCGAAGATCACCTCGTCCATGCGCGAGCCGGTGTCGACCAGCGCGGTGGCCAGGATGGTCAGCGAGCCGCCGTCCTCGATGTTGCGCGCGGCACCGAAGAAGCGCTTCGGCGGGTACAGCGCGGTCGAGTCGACACCACCGGACAGGATGCGGCCGGAGGCGGGCGCCGCGAGGTTGTACGCGCGGCCCAGGCGGGTGATGGAGTCCAGCAGGACGACCACGTCGTGGCCCAGCTCGACGAGGCGCTTGGCGCGCTCGATGGCCAGCTCGGCGACGGTGGTGTGGTCCTCGGCCGGGCGGTCGAAGGTCGAGGAGATGACCTCGCCCTTGACCGACCGCTGCATGTCGGTGACCTCTTCCGGACGCTCGTCGACGAGGACGACCATCAGGTGGCACTCGGGGTTGTTCGTGGTGATCGCGTTGGCGATCGCCTGCATGATCATGGTCTTGCCGGTCTTCGGCGGGGCCACGATCAGGCCTCGCTGGCCCTTGCCGATCGGCGACACCAGGTCGATGATGCGCGTCGTCAGCACGCCCGGGTCGGTCTCCAGGCGGAGCCGGTCCTGCGGGTAGAGCGGGGTCAGCTTCTGGAACTCCGGTCGGCCGCGGCCCGATTCGGGCGCCATGCCGTTGACGGAGTCCAGGCGCACCAGCGCGTTGAACTTCTCGCGGCGCTCGCCGTCCTTGGGCTGGCGGACGGCGCCGGTGACGTGGTCGCCCTTGCGCAGGCCGGCCTTGCGGACCTGGGCGAGGGAGACGTACACGTCGTTCGGGCCGGGCAGGTAGCCCGAGGTCCGGATGAACGCGTAGTTGTCGAGGATGTCGAGGATGCCGGCGACGGGGATCAGGACGTCGTCGTCGGCGACCTGCGGCTCGCCCGGCGCGAAGTCGTCGCGGCCGCGGCGGCCCCGGCGGTCGCGGTAGCGGCCGCGGCGGCCCCGGCGGCCGCCCTCGTCGTCGAAGTCGTCCTGCGGTCCGTTGTCCTGCCGGCCCTGCTGGCCCTGCTGGCCCTGGCCGCGGCCGCCCTGCTGGCGGTCGCGGTCGCGGTCGCGGTCACCGCGGCCGCCGCCCTGGCCCTGGCCCTGGCCCTGTCCGCCCTGGCCCTGGTCGTCGCCCTTGGCGCCGCGCTCGCGGCGGTCGCGCTGGCGGTCGCCGCGCTCACGGCGGTCGCGGCGGCCGCGGCCCTCGCCCTCCTGGGCGGGGGCGGACACCGCGGTGGCGGCCTCGGCCTTGGTCTCGGCCGGCGCTGCGGCGGCCGTCTCGGTCTTCGCCTCGACGACGACGGTGGCCGCGGGAGCCGCGGCCTCCGGGCTGCCGGAGGGCGCCGTGGCACGGCGGCGGCGGCGCTCGCCGGCAGGAGCCTCGTCCGCCGCGCGCTCGGCCTCGCCCGTGCGGGCGCCGCCGGCCGGCTGGCCGGGGATCTCGATCTGCGCCGCGGCGGCGGGCTTCTCGGCCGGCGCCTCGGCGGGGGCCTCGCCCGTACGGGCCTTGCTGGTGGCGCGGCGCTTCGGCTTGGCCTCGGCGGCGGGAGCCGCGGCCTTGGCGGCACCGCCGCCGGCCTGCGCCTCCTTGATGACCTCGATCAGCTGGCTCTTGCGCATCCGCGCGGTGCCCCTGATCCCGAGGCCCGACGCGACCTGCTGGAGCTCGGCCAGGACCATGCCCTCGAGGCCGGTGCCGGAGCGGCGTCGCCGGCCGGCTGTGCTCGTCGCGGCGGCCGCGGCGGGGGCGCTGGTGTCGACGTTGGTGTCGGCAGCGCCCATCAGATCGGTGGTGTCGCTCACGAAGGGTCCTTCCCTGGAGCGGACGTCGGCCTGTCTGGCTCGGCGACCGGTTGTGCTGTCCGACAGCAGTCCTACGTGTGTGGACCGTGCCGGGGCGGTGGTCCGCCGGTAGATGTACGGCGGAGAGAAACGTGCTTGGGTGGTTCCGGCGAGAGGCCCCCGAGCTGGACGCGTGGGAATTTCACGCCGATTCCGGAGCGTGCTCGAAACTGCTGGCGGCGATCAAAGCAGTCGGGGAGGCTCCCGGAAGAAAGGTGGTCCCGGATGGGGACACTGAGCGCCTGGCCATGACGGCTTCGGCTGCGCACTTGAGACTAACACTACCGGATCCAACAGATATTCCCCCTCTCAATCACCGGCAATCGCGCTTTCCGCGCGGGCGGCCTGCCCAGGCCGCCCGCCCCCGGCGGCTGCACCGGGGCGGTCAGCCGCCCTGGGCCGCCAGCGGGAGTACGCTCGCGCCCGCGGAGTCGAGGGCCAGCCGGTTGGCCGCCCACCCCTCGCCCGCGAGCTGCGCGACCTTGTCGGCCGCGTCGTTGTCGGCCAGCGCGAGGACCGTGGGGCCCGCGCCGGAGATGACCGCGGGGATGCCGTCCGCGCGCAGTCGGTTGACGAGTGCCACGCTCTCGGGCATCGCCGGGGACCGGTACTCCTGGTGGAGGCGGTCTTCGGTGGCCGGCAGCAGCAACTCGGGACGCCTGGTCAGGGCTTCGACGAGCAGGGCCGCGCGGCCGGCGTTGGCAGCGGCGTCCACGTGGGGGACGGTGCGCGGCAGCAGGCCGCGCGCGGTCTCCGTCAGGACGGGCTTGGAGGGGACGAAGACCACCGGAACGATGGAACGCGCGGGCTCCATGCGGATCGCCCGGGCGCTGCCGCCGTCGGTCCAGGCGAGGGTGAAGCCGCCGAGCAGGCAGGCGGCGACGTTGTCGGGGTGGCCCTCGATCTCGGTGGCCAGTTCCAGCAGGGCCGCGTCGTCGAGGCGGGCCTCGCCGCCTATGGTGACGGCGCGGGCGGCGACGATGCCGGCGCAGATGGCGGCGGAGGAGGAGCCGAGGCCGCGGCCGTGCGGGATGCGGTTGGCGCAGACCACCTCGAGGCCGCGCGGCTGTCCGCCGAGCAGGTCGAACGCGGTGCGCATGGAGCGTACGAGCAGGTGGTTCTCGTCCCGCGGGAGGGTGTCGGCGCCCTCACCCGCGATGTCGATGCCCAGGCCGGAGTCGGCCACCCGGACGACCACGTCGTCGTAGAGCCCCAGGGCCAGGCCGAGGCTGTCGAAGCCGGGGCCGAGGTTGGCACTGCTGGCGGGGACGCGCACCCGTACGGCGGCGGCGCGGAACGCTGGACCGGCCATCGTCCGATGACACTCCTTGTGGCTGTGCGAGAACTTCGCTGTGAATGTACTGGAGAACGTACGACACCCGAAGGCCCTCTGGGCAGCACCGCGGTCATGTGCGCGGTGGCGGATGTCGGTACAGCGTATCGAAGGAAGGTTCTCCCGCGACATAGGGCGCACGGGAGGCGCACGACGCGTGTCGCGCCCCGGACCGGCGGGCCGCGGGTTTTCGTGCCGTACGGCCCGAGTTGCCGGATTCGACGGCCGGGGCCGGGGCCGCCGCGGCGGGTGCGCGGCGTTTCGGCGGGGCGGGAATCCGGCAACTCGGGGCCGGGCGGGGCCGTTTTGGCCTCACCCGGCCCCGGACCGGGCGGTGCCGGTCCGGGGGCGGCGCGTCAGACCAGTCCGAGGCGGGCGGCCGCGGCCTCGGCGTCCACCGGGACGGTGACGGGCTGCGGGGCGCCGGCCACCGCCCAGTCGGGGTCCTTCAGGCCGTTGCCGGTGACGGTGCACACGATCTTCTGGCCGGGGTCGACCAGCCCCGCCTCGGCGGCCTTGAGCAGGCCCGCGACGGACGCGGCGGAGGCCGGCTCGACGAAGACGCCCTCCTGCGAGGCCAACAGCCGGTACGCGGCGAGGATGTGGCGGTCCGTCACCTCGTCGATGAAGCCGCCCGACTCGTCGCGCGCGGCCAGCGCGTACTCCCAGGAGGCCGGGTTGCCGATGCGGATGGCGGTGGCGATGGTGTGCGGCTCCTTGACGACCTCGCCGCGCACGATGGGCGCGGACCCGGAGGCCTGGAAACCCCACACGCGGGGCGTACGGGAGGCCAGGCCGTCGGCCTTGTACTCCTTGAAGCCCTTCCAGTACGCCGTGATGTTGCCGGCGTTGCCGACGGGCAGCACGTGGATGTCGGGGGCGTCGCCGAGCGCGTCGACGATCTCGAACGCGGCCGTCTTCTGGCCCTCGATGCGCACAGGGTTGACGGAATTGACCAGCGCCACCGGGTAGTTGTCGGACAGCGCGCGGGCGAGGTCGAGGCAGTCGTCGAAGTTGCCGTCCACCTGGAGGATCTTGGCGCCGTGCACGAGGGCCTGGCCCATCTTGCCGAGCGCGATCTTGCCTCGGGGGACGAGCACGGCGGAGACCATGCCGGCGCGCACCGCGTACGCGGCGGCGGAGGCGGAGGTGTTGCCGGTGGAGGCGCAGATGACCGCCCGGGCGCCCTCCTCCTTGGCCTTGGTGATGGCCATGGTCATGCCGCGGTCCTTGAACGACCCGGTCGGGTTCGCACCCTCGACCTTGAGGTGCACCTCGCAGCCGGTGCGCTCGGAGAGCACCTGCGCGGGGACGAGGGGAGTGCCGCCCTCGCGGAGCGTGACCACCGGCGTCGCGTCCGTCACCGGCAGGCGGTCCCGGTACTCCTCGATGATGCCGCGCCACTGGTGGGTGCGATTGCTGCTCATGGGTCCTTACTCCCCTTCAACACGCATGATGCTGGCGACACCGCGGACGGTGTCCAGCTTCCGCAGGGCCTCGACGGTCCCGGAGAGGGAGGCGTCGGGCGCGCGGTGGGTGACGACGACGAGGGAGGCCTCGCCGTCCTTTCCCTGCTGCCGGACCGTGTCGATCGACACGCCGTGCTCCGCGAAGCACGTGGCCACCTGGGCGAGGACACCCGGCTTGTCGGCCACATCGAGGCTGATGTGGTACCGGGTGACGACGTCGCCCATGGGGCTGACCGGCAGCTGGGTGTAGGCCGACTCGCCGGGCCCCGTTGCCTCGGCGAGCTTGTTCCGGCAGACGGCGACGAGGTCGCCGAGGACCGCGGAGGCGGTCGGTGCGCCGCCCGCGCCGGGCCCGTAGAACATCAGCCGCCCGGCGGCCTCCGCCTCGACGAAGACGGCGTTGTACGCCTCGCGGACGGAGGCGAGCGGGTGGCTGAGCGGGATCATCGCGGGGTGGACGCGCGCGGTGACGGACTCGCCGTCGGCGGCGCGCTCCAGGATCGCGAGGAGCTTGATGGTGCAGCCCATGCGCTTGGCGGAGGCGAAGTCGGCGGCGCTGACCTCGGTCATGCCCTCGCGGTAGACGTCGTCGAGGTGGACGCGGGTGTGGAAGGCGATGCCGGCGAGGATGGCGGCCTTGGCGGCGGCGTCGTAGCCCTCGACGTCGGCGGTGGGGTCGGCTTCGGCGTAGCCGAGGGCGGTCGCCTCGTCGAGCGCCTCCTGGTAGCCGGCGCCGGTGGTGTCCATCTTGTCGAGGATGAAGTTCGTCGTGCCGTTGACGATGCCCATCACCCTGTTGATCTTGTCGCCGGCGAGGGACTCGCGCAGCGGGCGGATCAGCGGGATGGCGCCGGCGACGGCAGCCTCGTAGTAGAGGTCGAGCCCGGCCTTGCCGGCGGCCGCGTGCAGGGCGGCGCCGTCCTGCGCGAGGAGCGCCTTGTTCGCGGAGACGACGGAGATGCCGTGCTCGAACGCGGTGGTGATCAGGGTGCGGGCCGGCTCGATGCCGCCGATGACCTCGATGGCGACGTCGATGTCGCCCCGTTTGAGCAGGGCGGTGGCGTCGGTGGTGATCAGCGCGGGGTCGATGCCCTCGCGGACCTTGGAGGGGCGGCGGACGGCCACGCCCGCGAGCTCGACGGGGGCGCCGATCCTCGCCGTGAGGTCGTCGGCGTGCGTCGTCATGATGCGCGCCACCTCTGAGCCGACCACACCACAGCCCAGCAGCGCCACCTTCAGCGGACGCGTACGCATCATTCGACCTACGCCTTTCGATCTTCCCTCGGTACCCGGCGCGCGGAATTGCGCGTCAAGTCTGGACCAGTCTCACGCAATGGACACAAGTTTCCACCTTCGGTCCATTACGTGAGACATCTATTTCATCATCCGACGTCGAGGCGCAGGAGATCTTCCTCCGTCTCGCGCCGGACGATCACCCGGGCCGCCCCGTCGCGCACGGCGACGACGGGCGGGCGGAGCGCGTGGTTGTAGTTGCTGGCCATGGAGCGGCAGTACGCGCCGGTCGCGGGCACGGCGACGAGGTCGCCGGGGGCCACGTCGGCCGGCAGGTAGGCGTCCTTGACGACGATGTCGCCGCTCTCGCAGTGCTTGCCGACGACGCGCACGAGGACCGGCTCGGCGTCTGAGGTCCGCGAGACGAGCGCGAT
The DNA here is from genome assembly GCF_003949955.1 of Streptomyces sp. WAC05292. NCBI lineage: Bacteria > Bacillati > Actinomycetota > Actinomycetes > Kitasatosporales > Streptomycetaceae > Streptomyces > Streptomyces sp. WAC05292. Next base: position 21,261 of record NZ_RPSE01000009.1, on the reverse strand, counting down.
GGAGTATTCGGCGTCGTAGAGCGCGGTGCGGATGTTGTCGGACATGCCGCCGTCGACCGACACGTACGTGCGCAGCCCGGGCAGCGGCTTGACGGTGCCGACCTCGTAGAGGGTGAAGGCGGTCGGGCCGACGATGGCCCGGCCCGGCTCGACGGAGATGCGCGGCGCGCGCAGCCCGGCGGCCTCGCACTCGCGGGCGACGATCTCGTGGAGCGCCTTGGCGATCTCGTGGGGCTCGCGCGGGTCGTCGGCGGAGGTGTAGGCGATGCCGAGGCCGCCGCCGAGGTCGATCTCGGGGAGTTCGACGCCGTGCTCGTCGCGTACGGCGGCCAGCAGCTGCACGACGCGGCGGGCGGAGACCTCGAAGCCGGCCATGTCGAAGATCTGCGAGCCGATGTGGGAGTGGACGCCGAGGAGCTCCAGGCTGTCGTGGCCGAGGGCGCGGCGCACGGCCTCGGCGGCGGACCCGTCGGCGACGGCGATGCCGAACTTCTGGTCCTCGTGCGCGGTGGCGATGAACTCGTGGGTGTGCGCCTCGACGCCGACGGTGACGCGGATCTGCACGGGCTGGCGGACGCCGTGCTCGCGGGCGGTGTGGGCGACGCGGGCGATCTCCTGGAAGGAGTCGAGGACGATGCGGCCGACGCCGGCCTCGACGGCGCGGGTGATCTCGGCGGCGGACTTGTTGTTGCCGTGGAAGGCGATGCGCTCGGCGGGCATGCCGGCGGCGAGGGCGGTGGCGAGCTCGCCGCCGGAGCACACGTCGAGGTTGAGCCCCTCCTCCTTCAGCCAGCGGACGACGGCCTTGGAGAGGAAGGCCTTGCCGGCGTAGAAGACGTCGGCGTCGGGGCCGAAGGCGTGGGCCCAGGCGCGGCAGCGGGCCCGGAAGTCCTCCTCGTCGAGGAAGTAGGCGGGCGTGCCGAACTCCTCGGCGAGGCGGGTGACCTCGATGCCGCCGACGGAGACGGTGCCGTCGTCGCCGCGCCGGACGGTCCGGGACCAGACCTTCTCGTCGAGGGCGTTGAGGTCGGCGGGCGGCGGGGAGTAGTGGCCCTCGGGCAGGACGTCGGCGTGGCGGGGCCCGGCGGGGTGCGCGGAACGGCTCATCGGTGTCTCTCTTCGCGGATCACAGGCAGTCGGGGGCGTCGATGCCGAGCAGGGCCAGGCCGCCGGCCAGCACCGCCCCGGCGGCTTCGGCAAGGGCCAGCCGGGCGCGGTGGGCGGCCGAGGGTTTCTCGTCCCCGAGGGGCAGCACGCCGTACTGGAAGGCGAGCAGGGCGTCGGCAAGCTCGACGAGGTGCCGGGCGAGCCGCTCGGGCGCACGGTGGTGCGCGGCGGCCTCCAGGGCGAGGGGGTGATCGCGCAGAACCCGCAGCAGGGCGTCGGTATCGGCGTCGGCGCCGACCGGGCCCGCCTCGGGCGCGAACCCGAGCAGGGCGGCGTTGCGCACCAGCGCACGGGCCCGGTCGTGGCCGTACCGGACGCGGAAGAACTCACTGGTCTCGTCCTGCCGCAGCAGCCACGGCCCGAAGGCGGGCGTCTCGTGTGCGGGCACGCGCAGCACGGCCCACAGGGCGGCGTCGGTCCCGTACGCACCGACGGTGTCCCCGTCCTTCCGCGCAACGGGCGCGACGTCGAACGGAGCACCGTCCAAGGCGCCGCCCTGCGCGAGCCGGATCCGCCGCACGGCGGCCCGGACGGCTGACTCCCGCAGCTCGCCGGCGGGCAGCGGGACTCCGGCGGCGACATCGGCATACCGCCGGCCCCGTCCGGCCGCGTCGACAACAACCCCGGCGACGGCCGACTCGCCCAGGACGAAATTCAGGAACCCCGCGCCGGTGACCTCGACACGCTCGATCCCGGCCTCGAGCCCGAGCCGCGCGGCCAGCACCCGGGCCACGTCAACGGGCGAGGCTCCACCGGCACCCCTGGCGACCTGGAAGGCGACGGGCGTGGCGTACTCCCCCACCCCGCCGGGCCGGGTCCGCTCGACGACGACCCGCTCGGGCACGGCGGCCCCCTCGGGCAGCTCCCCGTCCGCGACGGCGCAGCGCACGGCGCGCACGACGGTGCGGGTGAGGTCGGCGGGGGTCACGGGAACCAGCCTAGGCCAGAATTCCCGCCCCACCGCGACCGATTCCGCGATGTGAAATGACCGGGCGGCGACCGTCCGGTATCAGCCCCGCTGCCCGGCCCCGGCGCCCCTGCGCTCCCGGGGGCCGCGCCGCTCGACGAGCCGGCGCACGACCTGCACCAGCTCGGCGGGCTCGAAGGGCTTCGCGACGAACGCGTCGACCCCGGCCTCGATACCGGACTCCACCTCGTACTGGGTGCAGGCGCTGACGATGGCGACGGGCAGGTCCCGCGTCCGCGGGTCGGCCTTGAGCCGCGCGGCGGCCCCGAACCCGTCCAGCCGCGGCATGACCACATCAAGGGTGATCACATCGGGCGCCACCTCGTGCACGACGTCCAGGCACTCGGCACCATCGCTCGCGGTCACGACCTCGAAGCCCTCCAGCTCGAGATTGACCTTGATCAGCTGCCGGATGACCTTGTTGTCGTCGACGACAAGGACCCGGCCCGAGGCGCCTGGCACAACTCGAGAGTAGGTCGGCTGCGGCCCCCGCGTCCGGGTTTTCGCCACTTCCACCCCGTCCGGGCGACCCGCTCCCCCGTCCCCCGGAAACGGTTTCTGATCACCCCGCGGAAGCTGGTAGTGTTCAACCCGTCGCCGCACAGCGAACGACACGCCCCCGTAGCTCAGGGGATAGAGCAACGGCCTCCGGAGCCGTGTGCGCAGGTTCGAATCCTGCCGGGGGCACTTCGCAGGAAGTGCCCAAAGACCCCGCCATCAGCGGCAACGCTGAAGCCGGGGTCTTCGCGTATGTGTAGGCATGTGCGGCCCGGAGCGGCCGTATGTCGCGGTCCGTGGACGAGGCGTGGACGGACTCTTGGACGGCCTCGAGGGCGGGAAGACTGACGACCCGCCGCCGACGGACAAATGATCGGGCGAGGTCGGGGATCTCGTGGACGTGACCACGCTTGCAGTTGCGCTCGTCGGCGTCGGAGGAACCCTGAGTGGGCATTGCTCTGCTAGCGCGTCACCTGCGAGCAGAACCAGCGCGCCGATCGCGAACGGGCAGAGGACCGCCACGACCGAGCGCAGGAAGTCGGGCGGGATCTCTATGCCCATTTGGATACCACGGCTCGCGCTCACCGGGTCGCCGCCCGAGACGCAGGCCCAAGGGTTGTCCCGTGAATGGGAACTCGGTCTGGCCGCGCTCCCGGCGGTGCGGGATGACCAGGCCGGTGCCCGGGTAGCCTCCGTCGGCGATCGTGAGGGTCTTGCCGACGGCGGCCTTGGCGCCGGACTCCTCCCATGCCTTGCAGTCGTTGCGGTTCCCGGCAAGCGGTCGGCCGACCACGACGACCAGGCAGGTGTCGGCGTCGATGACGACCTGGTGGTTGGTGGAGTAGCGGTAGTTCTTCGACCGCTGGGTGATTGAGTGGTCGCGTGTGGGTACCAGGGTGCCGTCCACGATGAGCACCGTGTCTTTGGCGAACCGCTTGCGCGGCTGGAACGCGAGCATTGGCCCGAGGTGGTCAATGATCCGGTCCGCCGCCGACTTGGACACCCCGAACAGCTGGCCGAGCTGCCGCATCGTCAGGTTCGTGCACCAGTACGCCGCCGCCAGTGGCGCCCGGTCCTCCAGCTGAAGGCTCCACGGCCGGCCCTTGCGGACCGCGCCCTCGCCCTCGCGTCGTAGGACGGTCACGAGCTTGCCGAAGTTGCGCGGGTTCAGCCCGGCGAACCGAAGTATCCAAGACGGCTCCGACGCCGTGATCACACCAGCCACCGCCGGTTCATCTCAGTTGCATACGTCGCTGATGTCGACCGATCCTTTGCCTGTTCGGCGATCCAAGGGAGAACGACGTGGGGCTGACTCTGTTCCCAGGAGACGGAGACACCAGCAGTCCCGACGTCGGCTGGTCCTACAGCGGCTTCGCCGCGTTCCGGCGGCAGCTGGCGCGAGCCGAAGGGTTCGATCTCGATGGGATGTGGGGCTTCGGCGGTGAACGCCCTTGGAGTGAGGTTTCCACCTCGCTCGAACCACTCCTCGATCGCCCCGACGACGGTGGAGGCGAGCTCTCGCCCATTGAATGCGCTGCGCTCCTGCCCCGGCTCGAGGCGATCGTCGACCAGTGGCGGCATGAGGTCGACGTCCCTCGGACACACATCGACGCGGCTCAACAGCTGACGATCGTTCTGCGGGTCTGCGTCGCCAAAGACGTCGAGCTTCTCTTCCTCTGATGTCCGCGCAGCCGGGGCAGGCCATCACGCTCCGCAGTTACGGGACAGCCCTTGGCAGCCGAGCGCGGCGAATGCGCGTAAGGCGAGCAAACGAGCATCGAACGCCTACTCCTCTCCGAGCAGGCCCAAGCCGCGCGGCCTGCACAGACGGGTTGATGACAATGCTCCCGAGGATCATGCGGGAGCATCGGAGACGCCCACGTGCTCAAACCTTGGTGTCGCCGCCGGCGGGACCTGGCGCCAGGCCTGACGATGACGAGCAACGCTCTGCACGTGATCGACCTGTTTGGCCGTCAGCACCCCGGAGAGCGATGCCGGTGCCGCCACATGACGCTCCCGCCGGTACACGCGCACGCTGAGCTGTGCGGCAACCAGACCGTTCGACAAGGGACAGGCTTCTCTCGGAGTCCGTCCCAGGCAGCAGGTGCTTGGCGTGCAGCAGCGGACCGGCGTGTCACGACTCCACAGGAACTGGGACGCCGGCTTCCAGCCCGTTTTCCGTGGCTCGGATCGCCGCCTCAGGCCGCTGACCCGGGATGTGGTCATCAACCACCGGCTTGCCCATCACCGCGGCGATGTGTTCCTGAAGCACCTTCCGACGGTCTTCGAAGAAGGCGTCGAAGTCGTCGGTCCCCATCAGCCTGGGGTCCACGAGGTGTGTTCTGATGCGCTGCTCGACACCCTCTGGGCTGGTCTCGGCCGCCTTGGCGAGCCGCTGCAGATAATCGGACGGCGCATGGCCGCTGATGATCCGATTGGTGCGTGCTGTCAGCGGTGTCTTATTGACGACGGAGTTGTAGACGGAACGCTCGTAACCGTTCTTCTGGCACCAGACCTGCGGGAAGATGTGATGGATGTCCATTGCTTCGTCGAAGTAAACGCTGACCTCCGCTTTCTCCCCTGTCCGCCAATCCGCAGCCCCCGCCTTGAGTAGAAGCGCATAGATTCCCTTATACGCGGCGCTCTGCCGGGTCCGCAGGGTCAGCAGGCGGCTCGCCGCGAATTGCGCCTGCGTGACCGTACGAGGTTCGAGCGTCGATCCGTGAATCCAGTCCACGACGTCCGGGAGGTCGAGGTTGAATCGGGTCTCGGTTGTACCGCCGTACAACTCACCGAACACTCCGCACCAGTACCAGCGAGCCAGCTTCTCCTGTGCACCTGCGGTCTCCGCGCCCTTGCCTGCGAGTGCGAAGATTGCGGCCAGCGGGATGAGTTGTGTGCCATACGGAAGGAAGCGCGTATCGAAGACGAACTGCTGGCGCAGAAATTTGGCCGCAGCTTTGAAGCCGGAGACGATGTCGGGCGCGTATCGCCGGTAGTCCTCTAGGCCCAGTGCGAGCATGTCCTTGCGCTTGCAGCCGATCCGCGGCAGGCGCTCTTCGTCCGTACCGGCCTCTTCCTCTCGACGCCGTCGCTCGGCGGTGGCGAGGAGAGTGACCGCCTGAAGGAAGTCGGTGTTCGAGACATCCCGCAGGATGGCGTATTCGGGCGCCTCCCACGCGGACCGGCACTCATGCCAGTGACGCCGCAGATCGAACTCGTCAGCAGCATATGTCGCCGTCAACAACTCGAAGACGGTGAGAGTGACTCCGCCCGTGTTGACCTTCTCGAAGACCTGGCAAACCGCCTGTCGCGGAGTGCCCTTGCCAAGTTCGATGACGGGGAAGTGATAGAGGTCGAATGACCGGATGAAGCCGTCCCGGAATCCATACCAAAGCTCCATCGCTTCCGGTGCGAATCCCCAGTGGCGGGCGAAGCCGTCACCCCAGGAATTGTCAAATAGATTGCGCAGCGGGAAGATGCGGTGCCGGTATTCCAACTCCCGTGTCGAGTAATCCTCCAGGACCTCGCCTCGGAAATTGATCACCTTGCGAGAGGGCGGGATGAAGCGGATCGCCTCCTCACGGTCCTCGTTCTCGTCGAGTGCCTTCACCATGTCGACGTAGAACCAGCCACTCACCCGGCGCTTGCGCTCGTCCTGAGTCTCCACCGGGCTGTCCATCGCAAGCGACTGGAACAGCGAGGTGAGCCGCTGCTGCCCGTCGAGAACCAGCGACTCCGGTCGCACCTGCTCGCTCGGGACCGCCCCCTCGATCGGCCTGTACTTGAACCGGACGCCCCCGCCGCCCTCGAGCAACATAACTGTTCCGATCGGGTAGTTGAGAGACACCGAGGCCAGCAGACTCGCGATGTTGGGCCAGGGCCAGACCCAGCCACGCTGGAACTCAGGCAACTGGATTTTCCCCGCCTCGACCTGCCCCAGCAGATCCCGCAAGGGCCGCTTGTCGATGCTGAAGGTCTCGGTCGCCACATATCCTCCTTGTGCAGCACAACACGTCCGTCGGCGCTCGGTCGCCGGGCCCAGGCGGACGGGGAGCGTGCAGGTCCGCCCCACTCCTGTCCCCGCCGGCCCACAAGCCCATGACTTGCATCTCCCACACTGCCTGAGCTTCTGTGCTTCAACCTCCTCCTTGGTCATTTTTGGTGACAACCAGGGAGGTGTCCTACCCGTCCGTGGGCAAGACAGTTGACACTGTGTGTCATCAGTCCGCGTGAGCCGGCCCGCCTCGCGGGTGTGGTCGGCCAGCGCGACCAGCGCCGCCACGTAGTCCGGGTGCTCCTCCGCGGTGGCACTCACGTAGAGCGGGAGAGGAGTGTGCAGCAGTTCCGCCGCCAGCTCCTCAGTGGGCTAGGGCAAGCCGGTCCGACGGCGCGCCTCGCACAGCGCGAGCAGGCCGAGGACGGCCTCGACCGCCCTTGGTTCCAGCGGGGCGCCACGTCCTTCGGTCCGGGCGATAAACGAGTCCAGATCGAGGAGCAGCGGCGTGGCGATGTTCACCCCGGCCGCGCGGCCCCCGTAAGTGAGATTTCCTGGAGGACGAACGAAGCGGTACGCGAGGTGCGCAGGGCTGCCGATGCCCGCGCGAGCAGGTCCGTCATTCGTCGCCGACCCAGCCGGTGTGTCGCAGCGTCGGCATGAGCCGGGTGAGTACGTAGGCGACGACGGGTGTTTCCCGGTCCTCGTCCTCGAAGACGACCGCATGCTGGAAGCGCTCGATGTCCTGCGGGTCCGCCGGATCGAAGGAGGGCGACAGTGATACGCCGGGGCGTGCCACCAATGCGCACAGCAGCGTTCTCCCGCAGCCTTCCGCCAGCTGTGCCGTGGTGAGGGCCCGCTTCTGGCGCGGTCTCCCGTCCGGCTGGGGCAGAGAGAGGAAGGCCGTGATCCGACGGCGCTCCGCCGACACCTCGGCGACTCCGGCCCGGTGTCGGCCGTGCAGGTTGGCCAAGGCGGCGGGCATCTCCGGTAACAACTGAACCTGCTGGAGGACCACGTCCCTCTCACCGTTGTCCCACCGCGTGTCGTGGATGGTCAGCCGCGGGCGGTCGGCGGCTTCGAGGTGCCATTCGGTGGCGAAGCCCGCGCCCTGCACGCCCGAGGTCGTGGAGCCCTGTTTGGGCACGTAGCTGCGGGCGTGCTTCAGGGTGAGGGTGGAACCGAGTGCTATCAAGTGCGTTCTCCCGTGCCGGACCGAGCACCTCTCGGAGACTTCGAGCCGATGTGGAACCGGCCACGCCCGTGTGCCCTGCATCGGATATAGCACTCGGTTCTCGGAGTCGGGTCGGAAAGCGCACATCCGCTTGGCGACGGTGGCACCGTCAGGGTGGTGCGCCGTAAGCACATGCAGGTTGACGAGCTACGACGGGGAGCCCACCGCGCAGAGCGGGGAAGGGTATGCCGACTCATCTGGTGATCACCGCGGCGCTGAACCGCTGCGGGGGTTGCGGATCCGGCCGATGACGGTTCCGGCCGGCCGGCCACCGGGCTCAACAGCGGGCGAGCACGCACCAACTGGCCTGTTCAGGAGCAGCTACGGCAGCAGTGGTTCGGGAGACTGCGTCGAAGTCGCCGCGGGAGCACACACCATGCACGTCCGTCTCCCCTGGCGTCTGGGCCGAGTTCGTCGGTTCCGCGGGGTTGCGTTCCTAGCGGCGCGGGAGGTGGGTCGTGAGCCAGGTGGTGGCCAGGGTGGAGACCTCCTCCAGGGCGCCCGGTTCCTCGAAGAGGTGGGTGGCGCCCTCCACCACCTCCAGGCGGCTTTCGCAGCGGAGGCGGGACTGGGCTTCGCGGTTCAGCGCCAGGACCTGGGTGTCGTCGCCGCCGACGATCAGGAGGGTGGGGGCGCGGACGGCGGGGAGGTTGTCCGCGAGGTCCGGGCGGCCGCCGCGGGAGACCACCGCGTAGACCGGGGAGTCCGGGGCGGCGGCTGCCGTCAGGGCCGCGGCGGCGCCCGTGCTCGCCCCGAAGTACGCCAGGTGGGGAGGGGCTTCCGGGCGGGCGCGCACCCAGGCCGTCGCGGCGGTGAGGCGGCTCGCCAGGGTCGGGATGTCGAAGACGCGGGCGCGGTCCCCTTCCTCCTGCGGGGTCAGGAGGTCGAAGAGGAGCGTGCCGAGGCCGGCGCGGACGAGGGTTTCGGCGACCTGCCGGTTGCGCGGGCTGTGGCGGCTGCTGCCGGAGCCGTGCGCGAAGAGGACCACCGCGGGGGCGTTCGGCGGGAGGGCCACGTCGCCTTCCAGCAGGAGGCCCGCCGCGTCGATCACCAGGGGGGTCGGGTCGGTCTGCTGCCTCATGGTTCGCCGGTCCTTTCGGCGGCCGCCCTGGCCAGGAGGGCGACCACCGCTTCGTCCGGGGTCTGGTCGAAGTCGCGGTACCACTGGCCCACCGCGGAGAACGCGGGCGGCGCCGACAGGGTGACCACCTCGTCCGTGAACTCCGCGAGGCGGGCGACCGCGTCGGGTGCGGCCACCGGCGCCGCCATCACGACGTGGCGCGCGCCCTGGGCCCGTACGACCTGGCAGGCGGCGGCCGCGGTGGCGCCCGTCGCGATGCCGTCGTCGACGACGATCGCGGTGCGGCCGTCGAGGGGGACGCGGGTACGGCCGGAGCGGAAGCGGTCGGCGCGGCGGCGGAGTTCGCCCTGTTCGGCGCGTTCGACGCGGGCGATGTCGGCCTCGCTGATCCGGCCGCGGCGGACGATGTCGTCGCTGATGACGCGTACGCCGCCCTCGCCGATCGCCCCGAACGCCAGCTCGGGCTGGTAGGGCACGCCGAGCTTGCGGACGACGACCACGTCGAGGGGGGCGCCGAGGGCGCGGGCCGCGTGGTAGGCGACGGGGACTCCGCCCCGGGGGAGGCCGAGTACGACGGGGTCCTGCGCCGCGTACGCCCTGAGCGCTTCGGCGAGTCGTCGTCCCGCGTCGTCGCGGTCGGTGAAGAGCATGGGTTCTCGCTGGGCCTCTCCCTTTCGACGGAACCCCATCGGGGGGCGATCCGCAAGTGCCGGCCCGGCCCGGTGGCGGCGTGCTTGGGTTGGCGGCCCCGGCGGCCACGACGGCGCTGTGACGACGAGGAGGGAGCAGCGCGATGCGCGGACTGGCGGAGACGGCGCAGCGGTGGACGGCCGAGGGGCGGGCGGCGTCCCTGGCCCGCCCGGTGGCCGAGCAGGGCTTCGGCCCGCGGGAGCCGGCCGGGGCCCTGCTGGCGGACGCCCGCGGGGAGTGTGCCGGCTCGCTGTACGGGGGCGTCTTCGACGCGGCGCCGGCGCCGGGTGTGCCGTACGTGGGGGCGCTGGGGTCGCGGAAGACGGCCCGGCGGCGCGACGGCCTTCGGGCCGCGGGTGTGCCGGAGGCGGAGCCGGCGCGGGTGCACGGGCCGATCGGGCTGGACCTGGGCGCCCGTACGCCCGCCGAGACGGAGATCCTCGCAGCCCTGGCCGGGCGCGGCGTCCGCCACCTCCGTGACACGGACGGACCCCTGCGCTGAGGGCTATTTCCCGAGGGCCCGCTTGAGCTGCGCCTTGTTCATGTCGGAGCGGCCGCGGACGTTGCGGCGCCGGGCCTCCTCGTACAGCTGGGCGTACGTCGGCCCCTGTGCTCCCTCATGGGAGTGCAGGCCGCCGCGCCGGGACGGCGACATGTCCTCCAGGGACAGCCGGCTTGCCGTCTCGGCCTCGCCTTCCCGGGCTCGGACCTTGTTGACGGTGCGGGCGGCGATTTCCTCGGCCCGGTCCTCGGGCATGCCGCGCTCCACCGCGCCCTCCTTGATGTGCTCGTACTGGCGTTCGCGCTTGGGGGACGATCCGCGGGGCATGGCACGGCTCCTCTCCGCGACCGGTGCGGGCGATCGCCCGCGGCGCATACCCGGCTGTTTCGAGGGCATTCGGCCCGGCGGGAATATTTTTTCCCCGGGTGAATCGGGAGAAATCCGGGAAAATGACTCACATGGAAACGACTCTGAGCCACCTCGCGGTCGACGCGACTCTCAGCGACATCGTCTGGTTCTTCTTCGTCGGCCTCCTGATCGTCGGCTTCCTGCTCGCCGGCTTCAAGCTGGGTCAGCGGGTCCGCGCCAAGGAGCCGCCGCCGCCGGAGGCCGAGACCCAGCCGCACCTGCCGGAGGGCGGGGCGGTGCACGAGGTCCGCGAGGAGCGCGATCCCGTGGACATCCCGGAGGGCGGTCTGCGCCCGCACGAGATGCAGGGCTACGGGAACTTCGGCTCGACGGCGTCCGAGCACCCGGACGAGGTGCGCAAGCGCCGGGAGTCGGGCTACCAGCGCACGGACGGCCCGGGCCCGCACCCGCAGCCGGGCTCCCCGCCGGACTCGGGCCGCGGCGCCCACGCCTGACCCTCCGGACCCCTCTGACCTGCGCCCCGCAAGGGCGCAGGTCAGAGCTGTGTCCGCAGCCGCAGGACCTCGGGCGGCGGGTGCCGGGCGGAGGTGTGCCGCACCTCGGCGGCCAGCGGCGGGTCGAGCACCCGGTAGGCGACGTCGCCGACCCCGGCGGCGGTGGCCGTGCGCACCGCCGGGGCCGCGGCGTCACGGGTGGCGAGCTCGGCGGCGACCTCGCCGCGCAGGCCGGCCGACAGCGGGCTGGAGACGACGGGCGTCTCGTCCCCCACGGGCAGCACGAGCACCAGCGCCCGCGGCCTGCGCGCCGTCCCGGTGTAGCCGACCACGGCGGCGTCCCGGACCTCCGTGTGCCGCAGCTTCTGCCAGCCGCGCCGCCCCGCCGGGTACGGCTGGTCGAGCCGTTTGACCACGAGCCCTTCGATGCCGCTGGCGGGGAGCGTCTCGTACCAGGTGGCGGCCAGTTCCGGATCGGTCGTCATGGGGACGGGCTGCAGGGGCGGCCCGAGGGGCAGCAGCAGGTCGACGAGGAGGGCGCGGCGCCGCTCGTAGGGCCGGGCCCGGACGTCGAGCCCGGCGAGTTCCAGGACGTCGAAGGCGGCGTACGAGGCGGGGTGGCTCTGCGCGAGCACGGCGGCCCGGGCGGCGGTCGCCGCGGCGGCCCGCCGCTGCACGAGGGCGAAGTCGGTGCGCCCGGCGTTCCAGACGACGACTTCCCCGTCGAGGACGGTGTCGGCGGGCAGCCGCAGCGCGGCCGCGACGAGGTCGGGGAAGGCACCGCTGACGATCCGCCCGGATCGCGCCTGGAGCACCACCCCCTCCGGGTTCCGGATCACGACGAGGCGGTGCCCGTCGAACTTGGGCTCGTACGCGAGGCCGGCGCCCCGGGGCAGGGTGCGCACGGACGCGGCGAGGGCGACACGGATCACGGCCGTGCTCCGGGCAGCCGGTGGGCGGCGGCGGGGTCGAGGAGCACGGCGGACAGGTCGCCGTCCCGTTCGATCCTGGGCAGGATGTCGTCGGCGAGGAACACCAGGTCGGCAGGGTTGCGGCAGCCCTCCACCTCCTTCCACGACACGGGCGCGGACACGGTGGGCCGGGACCGCGCCCGCAGTGTGTAGGGCGCGGCGGTGGTCTTGGCGGCGGCGTTCTGGCTGTGGTCGACGAAGACCTTCCCGGGCCGCAGCGCTTTCGCCATGCGGTGCACGACGAGCTCCGGCAGCGCCCGCTCCGCTTCCTGGGCGAGCGCCTTGGCGTAGGCCGACACCTGCTCCGACGGGACGGGGTCGAGGGGCACGGACAGGTGGAGCCCTTTGGACCCGGACGTCTTGGCGCAGGCGCGCAGTCCGTCCGCGGCGAGCCGTTCCCGCAGCCAGAGGGCGGCGGCGCAGCATTCGACGACGGTGGCGGGGGCGCCGGGGTCGAGGTCGAGGATGAGGCGGTTGGCGATGCCGGGGCTGTCGGCGGTCCACTGCGGGACGTGGAACTCCACGACGAGGTTGGCGGCCCACATAAGGGAGGGCAGGTCGGAGACGACGATCTGCTCGGCGGAGGGGTCGTCGGACCGGGGCACCGGCGCCGTCTTCACCCACTCGGGCGTACCGGGCGGCGGGTTCTTCGTGAAGAACAGCTGCCCCTCCGGGCCGTCCGGATAGCGCAGGAAGGAGACCGGCCGGTCCTTGATGTGGGGCAGCAGGAACTTCGCGACGGTGGCGTAGTAGTGCAGTACCTCGCCCTTGGTGAAGCCGGTCTCGGGGTGGATGACCTTGTCCAGGTTGCTGAGCGAGATGCGGCGCCCCTCCACCATGGTGATCGGCGTCATACGATGAGATTGCCACGAAACGGGAGGAACCGTGCGATCCATCTGGAACGGCGCCATTTCCTTCGGCCTGGTCAGCATCCCGATCAAGCTGGTGAACGCCACCGAGAGCCATGCGATCTCGTTCCGCCAGATCCACCTGGAGGACGGCGGGCGTGTCCGCTACCGCAAGGTGTGCGAGCTGGACGGCGAGGAGCTGTCGGGCGCCGAGATCGGCAAGGGCTACGAGGAGGCGGACGGCTCGATCATCCCGATCACCGACGAGGACCTGGCCCAGCTGCCGATCTCCACGGCGAAGACGATCGAGATCGTGTCCTTCGTCCCGGCGGACGAGATCGATCCCCTCCAGATGGACGCGGCGTACTACCTGGCGGCGAACGGCGCGACGGCCGCGAAGCCGTACACCCTGCTGCGGGAGGCCCTGAAGCGCAGCCGCCGCGTCGCCATCGCCAAGTTCGCCCTGCGCGGCCGCGAGCGCCTGGGCATGCTCCGCGTGGTGGACGACGTGATCGCCATGCACGGCCTGCTGTGGCCGGACGAGATCCGCCGGCCGGAGGGGGTGGCGCCCGAGTCGTCCGTGGCGGTGCGGGACGCGGAGCTGGACTTGGCGGACGCGCTGATGGCGACGCTCGGCGAGGTGGAGATGTCCTCGCTGAAGGACGAGTACCGCGAGGCCGTGGAGGCGATGATCGAGGCGAAGGCGGGCGGCGCGTTCGAACCGCCGTCGGAGGCGGAGGTGCAGCCGGCGGGCGGCAAGGTCATCGACCTGATGGCGGCGTTGGAGAAGAGCGTGAAGGCGGCGAAGGCCTCCCGCGAGGGCGCGCCGCAGGAGGAGGCGGACGTCACGCCGATGCGGCGCACCCGCAAGACGGCGCCGGCGGCCCCGAAGGCCGTCGGCGGCAAGAAGTCGACGGCCTCCCGCTCCCGGTCGGAGACCGAGAAGGCGCGCAAGTCGACGTCGAAGAAGTCGACGGCCAAGGCGTCCGAGCCGAAGGCGTCCGCCACGAGGTCAACGGCCGCGAAGTCCACTGCCACGAAGTCGGCTGCGAAGACGGCAGCCGGCGGGAAGACGACCGCGGCGAAGAAGGCGGCCCCGAGGAAGCGCAGCTCGGCGTGACGCCTGCTCACCACCCCCGCCAGGTACGGACGTCCCGCGCGAGCCCGAACAGCGCCTCCACGTCCGGGGGTTTGAGCGTCGCCGGAGCCGCCGCCAACGCGGCCGGGGCGGTGGCCGGCTCCAGTACGCGGATGTCGCGGACGGTGGGCGCGACGTCGACGCGGGAGGCGTCCACGACTGCCAGCGCCGCCCCGACCTGCGTCCCGAGCGCACCGGCCGCGGCGGAGGCCGCTCGGCGGATCCAGCGGGGCTCCGGACGCGGTTCGAACCGGCCGACGCCGATCAGGAGGTCGCCGACGACGACCCGCTGCCGCCGCGCCGCGACGGTCCGCACGCAGAACACCCCGCCCGGCCCGATCACCAGGTGGTCGATCGGGCCGAGCCCCCTCACCGGCACGCAGTGCAGCACCCGCCACCCGTCCCCTTCGAGCCTGTCGAGCCGGTCGCCCATGCGCTGCTGCGCGCCCAGTGCCTGCCGCATGCGGTGCCGTTCCCGACCGCCCGGCGAGCCGAAGGCCAGTTCACCGAGGAGGGCCTCGCCGGGCCGGTTGGGGGCGAGGTCCCGGTCCGGGGGCAGCGCGAGGCGGCGCAACGCCGCGGCGGTCGGCACGGGAGGCGGGCCGACGGCCGGGGCCCCGGTGAGGTAGGGCCTCAGGGCGGCGAGGACCGCTTCGCGGTGCCGGTCGGCGAGCAGGCTGATGCGGTTGGCCTGGCGGTCGTACCAGGCCACCGCCCTGCCGTCGGGCAGGTTCACGTAGAGCCGGCCGCGGCCGGGGCGGCCGCTCGGCAGCACTGTGAGCCGTGCGGGCACGGGTTCGGGCATCGGCTTCACCCCCCGCCGTTCATGGGAGCAGCCGGGGCGTCCGGTGGCAATCCCCCGGAGGACTTCTCGGTTGTGTAACGGCATCTACGGCTCTCCGTCGGGTGGCTGTTACGTGCTCATCGCGGTACCGCAACGGCCGGTTCCTAGGGTGGGCACGTCGATACCGGTTCCCCACCCCGGAAGGAAGTCCCTTGAGCAGGCGTCCCGTTCGTGCCGCAGCCGTGGCCGCATGCGCCGCAGGGCTGCTCGCCCTGCCGACGGCTTCCGCCCTGGCGGAGGGGCTGCCGGCCGCGTCGGCGGCGCAGTCCGCCGGCCCGCGCACCCTCCTGCGGAGCGTGGCGCTCGCGGACGGGGTGTCCCGGGCGAACGTCTACCGGGCCGGGGAGGCGTACCAGGCGGAGATCCTGGACGCCGGCGGGGCCAAGGCCGCGGTGCTGACCAGCCGGAACGGGGTCACGGACATCGGGGGGACGGGTGCGCTGCACGCGGCCCTGCGGCCGGACGGCCGGCTGGACTCCTGGGTCGGCGGCGGGGCGGCGACGGCGCACCAGGCGACGGCTGCGAGTACGCGGCCCGCGAGCGGGGCGGGGGACGCGGACGGGTCCGCCCACAAGACCGGCGTCCGGGACGGGCGGGTCGTCGCCGCGGGGACGTCCGGAACCTTGCGGCTGCACACCCTGGCCGACGAGCCGGGCGACGGGCTGCTGCTGCTCGCGGCGGGCGGCGGCATCGCGGCGGTCGGCGCCGCGGGCCTGGCCTTCGCGATGCACCGCCGGGGCCGCACGGACCACTGACGCGGACCTGTCCGCAGAGCACCGGCAGGCCCGGCGGGCCCTACCGCGCCGTCGGCTTGCTCCACGGCCAGCGCAGCTTCGGCTTCTCGCCGCCCGGCCGGTAGTCGTACTTCCACCCCTTCTGCAGCCCCAGCCGCCTGCTGTACCCGGCGGGCACGCGCTCGTACAGCAGGATTGCGGGGTCGCCGCCGTCGGCCGCCGGGACCGGGATCTCGTACCACTTCGGCGGGTGGCCGGTGGGGCCGACGAGGACGGGCAGGACCCGGCCGTCCATCGGGCCGCCCTCGAAGGGGGTGGGTTCGCTTCTCACGCCTCCAGTGTCCCCCACCCTTTCGGGCCCGGCCCCGCCCGGCTCACAGCAGGTGCGCGGCCTCGGAGACGACGGGGATGACCCGTCGGGCGAGGATCCCGGCCGGCCCGTCCGCCTCTTCCAGGGCGAGGGCGGCGCGGGCGGCTGCGGCGGTTTCGGGGTCGGTGGCGGCGGTGGCGGCCAGGAGGGCGATGAACTGGTCGACGAGCCAGTCCCGCAGGGTTGCGGCGTCGGGGTGTTTGCCTTCGTCGATCCATATGAGGGAGGCGGCTTCGACGGCGGTGATCCACGTCCGGACCATCATGCGCAGCCGCGGCCCGGGGGCGGGCACGGCGAGGTGGAGGAGGATCTGCTGGGCCGCGGAGCGGCGGATGCCGTCGACGGTGGCGGTGGTGCGGGAGGTCTCGACGACGCTGCCGCCCTGCAGGAGGGCGGCGAAGCCGGTGTCGTGCTCGTCGACGAACGCCAGGTAGTGGTCGAGGGCGAGGGCGAGGCGGCGGGTGAGGGGACCGGTCTGCGGTACGGCGAAGCACTGGTCGAGCCGGTCGGCGGCGGAGCGGAGCGCGGCTTCGTACAGCTGCTGCTTGCCGCCGGGGAAGTAGCGGTACACCAGGGGCCGTGAGACGCCGGCGGCCTCGGCGACGCCGTCGAGCGAGACGTCTTCGGGTGCCCGGTGCGCGAACAGCGACAGGGCCGCGTCGAGGAGCTGGGCCCGCCGCTCCTCGACGCTCAGCCGGCGGTACGCGGGTGCGGTCATGTCCGCAGGTTAGCTTCCGGGGGCCGCCGTCCGGGGGGCGGTCAGGCGAGGAGGCCGGAGCTGCGCCACAGCCTGCGGCCGACTCCGCGCAGGACGCCGATGTCGTCGAGGAAGTCGGTGAGCCGCCCGGCGCCGGTCTGCATGACTTCGCGCCGGTGGCCGCTGGCCTTGACCTGGGCGACGGCTTCGCGGCGGTCGAGGCCGACGTTCTCGTACACCTGGGGGTTGACGAAGGCGAGGGAGAAGACGCGGGCGGCTTCTCCGCAGCTGATGCGGGTCAGTTCCTGCTCCCAGCGGGGTGCGGTCAGCATCTGGCGGCGGAGTTCCTCGCGGGCGTAGCGGACGTGGCGGGCCTCCTCGATGACGTGGATGCGGGTGACGCCGCGGACGAGGGGCTGGATGCGCTCGTCGGGGAAGGTGAGGCGCTGCATCCAGTCGAGGATCTCCTCGCCGAGGAGGGTGCAGGCGAAGGAGCCGGGGGTGGTGGAGACGGTCTTCAGGATGCGCGCGAGGTTGTGGTTGAGGCGGGAGACGGGGTAGGCGGGGGCTCCGGCCTTCTGGATCATGCGGGCGAACATCATCGAGTGCCGGCATTCGTCGGCTATCTCGGTCAGGGCGTAGCGGACGTGGTTGCTGGTCAGCGACTTGTCGTAGATGTGCCTGACGAGGAGCTGCATCAGGATGATCTCGAACCAGATGCCGAGGGAGGCGAGGGAGGCGGCCTCGTGCCGTGAGAGGTCGATGCGCTGCTCTTCGCCCATGCGCTTCCAGAGCGGGGTGTCGTACAGCGACAGCAGCTCCGGGGGCCAGTAGTACGCGCCGTCGACGAGGGGGGCGTCCCAGTCGAGTTCCGTGTCGGGGTCGAAGGAGTGCTTGGCCGAGGATTCGAGGAGCCGCGCGGCGATCTGCTCGCGGTCCTTGAGGAGGCCGAGCGCGTCCTGGAGGACCCGGCCGTGGTCCGTGCCGTCGGTGGTCGTGGTGGTCGTCATGGCGGGGCACCTCGCCCTGATTGGGTTGGCGGCGGTCGTCGTCGTCGGTCGTCGCCGGTCGGAATCGCCGCGCGGCGGCCACCAGTTATGAGACTGCCTGTCAGCAAGGCCGTCAATCCCCTGCGCACGACTTGTTGACGATGCGTCTACCACTCGGGGCGCCGCCAACGCCCGCCTCCCGTGCCGAAAGTGGTCACGGACCGGCCCGGAGGGCCGCCTCCATCACCGCGCGGGCGATCGGCGCGGCCGCGCTGTTGCCGCTGATGTCGCCGCGGTCCCCGGAGGCGTCCTCGACCACCACCGCGACCGCGACCCCCGGCAGGGGTTCGCCCTCGGCCTTGGCCCAGCCGATGAACCAGGCGTACGGGGTGCCGGCGTTGCCGACGCCGTGCTGGGCGGTGCCCGTCTTGCCGCCGACGACCGCTCCGGCGATGGCCGCGTTGCGCGCGGTGCCGTCCTCGACGGCGCCGGCCATCAGCTCCTGCAGCCGCAGGGCCGTCGAGGGCGTCATGGCCCGCCCGGATCCGCCGCGGCGGCCGCCGGTGCGGATCTGGGTGCCGTCGGCGCGGGTGGCGCGCTCCACGAGGTACGGGGCGGGCAGTTCCCCGCCGGACGCGACGGCCGCGGCGACCCGGGCCATCTGGAGCGGGGTGGCCTTGGTGTTGAACTGCCCGATGGAGGAGAGGGCGAGCTGGTCGGGGCTCATGTCGGTGTCGAAGTTCGACCGGGACACCCAGGCGGGCACGCGCAGCCCCGCGTCGTTGAACCCGAACCGGCGGGCCGCCTCCGCCATGCCCCGCAGCCCCACCCGGACGCCGATCCGGGCCATCACCGTGTTGCAGGACCACCGCACCGCGTCGGCCATGGAGGCGTCCTCGCAGCCGGAGGCCGCGTTGGGGAGCAGGGTGCGCGTGCCGGGCAGCGGATAGGGGTCGGGGGTCCGGGTCGGCGCGTCCACGTCGGTGACGATGCCCGCGTCGAGCGCCGCGGCCGCCGTCACGATCTTGAACGTGGATCCGGGCGGGTACGTCTCGTGCAGCGCCCGGTTCAGCATGGGCCGGGCGGGGTCCTCGTTCAGCCGGGTCCAGGCCGCGGTGACGGCCGCGCCGGTTCCGGACAGCTCACCGGGGTCGTAGGAGGGGCTGCTGACGAGGGCGAGGATCCGCCCGGTGACCGGTTCGAGGGCGGCGACCGCACCCCGCTTGCCCTCCAGGGCGGTGTACCCGGCCTGCTGGACGGCCGCCACGAGCGTGGTCTCCGCGTTCCCGCCGGCGGGCCGGCCGCGGGCCAGGTCGTACCAGAGGGGGAAGGCGGTGAGCCCCGGGTCGGTCCCGGCGAGGAGGGCGTCCTCGGCGCGCTCCAGCAGGCTCGTCCCGTACGTCTGGGAGGCGAACCCGGTGACCGGCGCGTACAGCGGGCCGTCCGCGTACGTGCGTTCCCAGCGCAGCAGCTGCCGGCTGTCCCGGGAGCCCGTGACGGGCCGCCCCTCGACCAGGATGTCGCCGCGCGGCTGGGCCCACCGCTCCACGGCGGGCCGTTTGTTGCCCGGGTTGTCACGGTAGGCGGCGGCCTCCCAGACCTGCACGCGTGCGGCGTTGGCGAGCAGGGCCGCGAGGAGCAGCGCGCAGAACCAGGCGCACCAGCGGATGTGCCGGATCACCCGTCGGCCTCCGCCCCCTCGTCCGGCAGCGGCCTGCGCGCGCTGTCGCTCAGCCGGACGAGCAGCGCGACGGTGATCCAGTTGGTGACGACGGACGAGCCGCCCTGCGCCAGGAAGGGCATGGCCATGCCCGTGAGCGGGATCAGGCCGGTCACTCCCCCGGCGATGCCGAACACCTGGAGCGCGATGATCGAGGCGAGGCCGGTGGCCAGCAGCCGCCCGAAGGGGTCGCGCAGCGCGAGCCCGGCGCGGAAGCCGCGGTGCACGAGGATCCCGTACAGCAGCAGGATTGCGGTGAGGCCGGCGAGGCCGAGTTCCTCGCCGGCGGTGGCGAGGATGAAGTCGGATTTGGCGGCGAATCCGATGAGGAAGGACTGGCCGTGTCCGAGGCCGGCGCCGAGCAGGCCGCCGGCGCCGAACGCGAAGAGCGACTGGGCGAGCTGGCCGGGGCCTTCGCCGCGCTCGATGGAGGCGAGGGGGTTCAGCCAGTCCTCGACCCGGCTGTGGACGTGCGGTTCGAGGGCGCCGACCGCGTAGGCCCCCAGCGCGGCGAGGGCGAGCCCGATGGCGATCCAGCCGGTCCGCCCGGTGGCGGTGAACAGCATGATGACGAAGAGGCCGAAGAAGAGCAGGGACGTCCCGAGGTCCCGTTCCAGCACGAGCATGCCGACGCTCAGCAGCCAGATCGCCAGGACGGGCCCGAGGGCGCGGCCCGGCAGGAGCCGCAGCCGCCAGAACAGGCGGCGGCCGGTGAGGGCGAGCGCGGTCCGGTTCGCGGCGAGGTAGGCGGCGAAGAAGACCGCGAGCAGGATCTTCGCGAACTCCCCCGGCTGGAACGACAGCCCCCCGAACCGGATCCAGATGTGCGCCCCGTTGACCGGCGGGAAGAACACGGGGACGAGCATCAGCACCAGGCCCGCGGCCACCGCCAGGTAGGCGTAGCGCTGGAGCGCCCGGTGGTCGCGGAGCACGGCCACGGCGACGACGAACAGGACCACCCCGAGCCCGGACCACCGCAGCTGGTCCGCGGCCGCCAGGTGGTGCGGGGTGGTGGCGTCGAGGCGCTGGATGAGGACCAGCCCGAGCCCGTTCAGCAGGAACGCGATCGGCAGCAGCAGCGGGTCCGCGTACGGCGCCCGGAAGCGGACGGCGAGGTGGGCGAGCAGGGCGGCGCAGGCGAGCCCGGCGGCGTAGCGGTCGGCGCCGGGCGGCGGTGCGCCGGTCAGCGCGAAGCCGACGTGGAGGTGGCCGAGGACGGAGATCGCGACGGCCCCGGCGAGGAGCATCAGCTCGGCCCCCCTGCCCCGGGGTGCGCGGGCGCCGGGAGGCGGAGGCGGGGCGGGCTCCGCCACCTCTGCCGTCAGAGCGGTCATACGGGAAACGTAGCAAGTGAACGGGTGACATGTCCGCTTATGCCATAGTGTGCCGACGAATAGTCATGAACGGTCGGACTTGGGAGCCTCGGCACATGGGACCTGTGGAGTTCATCGTCCTCGCCTTCCCCGAGGAGCAGTTGCGCGTGCCGGCGGTGGAGGCGGTGCTGGGGCTGCGCAAGACCGGCAATGTGCGGCTGATCGACGGCCTGGTGGCGACCAAGACGGCGCAGGGCGAGGTGATGGCCGCCGAGTTCGACGAGTACGTCGAACTGCACGGGCTGCTCGCCCACCGGGAGGCGGCCCCGCTGATCGGCCCGGAGGACGTCAAGGAGGCCGCGGACCTCCTCGAACGCGGCAGCTGCGCCCTCCTCCTGGTCGTCGAGCACGTGTGGGCCGAGGACGCGGCCATCGCCGTCCGCGCGGCGGGCGGCCGGATCGCGGGCTCGGTCCGCATCCCGGCCGAACGGCTGGGGGCGACCTTGACGACTTCGTCACGGTCTGCGGCGGCGACGAAGGTCACCTGGGCGCCTTTGCGGCCCTCGACGGGCGCGTGTCGGTCGTCGTGGGGGGGCGTGGTTCGGGGTGGGGTGACATGGACGGGGCGCGTGCTGTCG
>NZ_RPSE01000099.1:0-17600 GCF_003949955.1 Streptomyces sp. WAC05292 | reverse complement strand
CGACATCCGAGGCTGGCTCGCCGACTGGAACGAGCACCCCAGACCCTTCGCCTGGACGAAGACAGCCGACGAGATCCTCGACAAAGTCGCTGCCTACTGCCGACGAATCTCTGACTCAGGTCACTAGGCGGTTTCGTTTGGATCAGTTGGTCGTTGGTCCGGGTGGGTCGTTGACTGATGCGCAGTGGGCGCGGATCGAACCGTTGCTTCCGGACCGGACGCCCAAGCGGGGTGGCCGTTGGCGGGACCATCGTGAGGTGATCGACGCGATCGCCTACAAGTTCCAGACCGGCACTCAGTGGGTTCACCTGCCGGAGAAGTACGGCAACTGGCGAGGTGTCTACAACCGGCTGCGGATGCGGGCCGTCGACGGCACGTGGGAGCGGGTCTTCACCGCCCTCGTGGCCCAGGCCGACGCGGACGAGGATCTCAACTGGGCCGTGTCGGTCGACTCCACGATCGTGCGGGCCCACCAGCACGCGGCCGGGGCCCGCAAAAAGGGGCCCCGGCCGGCGAACCGGACGACCATGCAATCGGCCGCTCCCGCGGCGGACTGACCACGAAGATCCACCTCGCCGCCGACGACCGCTGCAGGCCACTGGCCTTCCACCTCACCGCCGGACAGGCCGGGGACGCACCCGCCTTCACCGACGTCATGGCCCGCCTGCGCGTACCCCGTCGGCGAGGACGGCCCCGCACCAGGCCGGATGTGGTCCTGGCCGACAAGGCGTACACCTCCCGAGCGATCCGCGAGCACCTGCGCAAACGCGGCATCCGGGCAGTGATCCCCGTCCCCGCCGACCAGCGCGGACACCGGCTTCGTCGAGGCAGCCGCGGCGGCCGGCCACCGGCCTTCGACCGCGAGACCTACAAGCAGCGCAACACCGTCGAACGGTGCATCAACCGCTTGAAGCAGTGGCGCGGTCTCGCCACCCGCTACGAGAAGACCGCCACCATCTACCTGGCCGGACTCCACATCGCGGGCACCTTTCTCTGGTCCGCCCGGTGATCCAAACGAAACTGCCTAGCCAGGTCGAGCGGTGACCGCTGGACCCTTCGATGTTCTGACCCGCTGGGCGCGTTGTGGGACACTCGTCGGCCATGAGCGCTCTGATTCGCGGCCAGGCGGTCCCCGGCAACCCCTATATGCCCACATTCGCGTGCAGGACAGCGTTCTTGAAGCGGCCGCGAGCTGAGATACCAGCTGCCCGCCCGTGTGTGGCAATGCCGCATTCGCCGGGTGAGAAGGTCACAGAGGCGCAGCTGCGGAACCTGTTCGGCGAGCGGGGCCGCCACCCGGACGCGGACCAGATCGAGGCCGCCCGGCTCGCCGCGGGTGACTCCCCGAAGTAGGCCTTCAAGGCCGGCGCCCTCGGACGCCGGGTCACGGTCACGGGCGTGGATCTTGTGTTCCGGCCGCAGCCGACGATCTACCTGCTGTGGGCGTTCGGGGATGAGGAGACCCGTCTGGTGATCGAGGCCGCGCACGAGCGGGCGATCGAGCGGGTGCTGGAGTGGATCGAGGACGAGGTCCCGGTGATCCGCTATGGCAAGGACGGTGTCTACCGGGTACGTCCGCCCGGCGGTCTGGTCGCCGCGCGCTTCCGCCACTACGAGGCGCGTTCCGGGCGACGCTTGCTCGCTGACCACCTGCTGTTGTCGGTGAAGGGCAGCGGCGGGACGGGAAGTGGGGGTCGATCCACCACCCTGGCCCTGCACGAGAACACGGTCGCGGCCTCCGCGCTCTACAACGAGCTGATCGCCTCCGAGGTCTGCGAGGAGCTGGGGCTGGCGACCGAGCCGCGCACCGTCACCCCGGGGCGCCGGCCGGTGATGGACATTGCCGGGGCGCCGCACGAGCTGATCCGCTGGACCGCCCGGCGCAGCGACCAGATCGCCGCCTGCCTGGCAGAGCTGGAGCACGAGTACCTCACCGCCGTCGACGACGACGGCGAGCCGCGGTTCCGGCCCGTGGTCTCCCAGCGGGCCCGCGCCAAGATGAAGCAGATCTCCGCCCGCAAGGCCCGCCCGCCCAGGCGGAAGACCCAGCCGCTCGCGCAGCTGCGCGCGTGGTGGAAGGTGAGCGCGATTCTCACCTCCGGGGTCGCCGCGGACGTCATCACCTATCTCTTCGAGCACGCCCGCGCCGCGGCCGCCGTGATCAGGGCCTGGGTCGCGGCCGTGGTCGACGTCGCCCTGGCGGCCGTCGACGTCACCGCGACGGTGTTCGTGATGAACGACGGGGGCCGCTTCCACCGCCGGCACGTGCTCGCCGAAGCCCGCCGCCACCTCGCTCTCGTTTAGCGCGGCCGCCGCCGTGACCCCGGCCTGGACGAGGAGATCGTGGCCGCGGCCATCTCCACCCACTGCGGCCTGCTGGCGGACTACCGCCCCTAGACCGCTTGGTGGTCTCTGTCCGACGCTCCTGCCCGCAGCCCCGGGCCCCGCGCCCGGACCGGACCGGCAGCCCCCCGGTCGATCCCGGCGAGCCGCCCGCGTGCCGGCCTCCGGGCCGGGACTCGGGGAGTGGGAGATCCCCCACGTCCCGCTTCAGTACGAGCGCGCCGTCCCCGCCGGCGCGGTGGTCCGGCAGAAGCTGCGCACCACCACCGCCACCGCCGTGCGAGGCCGGGCGTACGACGCCGTCGCCCACCAGCAGGCGGCGATGCCCGAGCAGCTGCTCGCGCCCGAGTCGGCCGACCCCGAGCACGACGACCAGGGGCCGAAGGCCGATCGCGGGGAAGCGATCTACATGACGGCGCTGCGGGCGCTGCCGAAGTCTCGCAGGGACGTGGAGGCCCTCGGTCTCCCCGCCGACCGGCTGCGCCGCCTCCAGGAGGCGGCCACCCGCGCGGCACGCGGCCAGGCGGGCCGCTACACCGCGCAGGCCGATGCCGACGCGGTGCGCCCGATGCGCTTGGACGACCAGCAGGTGCACCGCCCACCAACCCGGACCGCGCCGGGGCCGCGAGGCCGGCCACCGAGTGGACCGATGGTGCGCACCCGGTGCGGTGGACTCCACCGAGTGGAGTCCACCGTCCGGGAGTGAGCTCCGGCAACTAGGATGGCAGGTCGAATGGCTGGTGTGATCGGCTCCCGGTTTGCTCATGCTGGTCGTGGGCGGGGGTCTGAGGCGGCGGCTGCCGGGCTACCGCCCGTCGTCCTCAGGGCCGACGGCATGATCTGCGTCACGGCGAGCACTGCGAGTCGGCTCGGCACATGCGGCATCAGCCGGATACGGCTCGGCGGAAGCGGTCGGTGAGGTCTTCGACCACCGCCTGCGGCACGGCGGCCGGATACCGGGTGATCACGCCGCCCGTGCGGACGAACGTCGTCGTCCGGCCGGGCTCCTGGAGCGGTCCCGGCGCCATCGGTACCGGAGAGCCGCCCGCGGAAGCGTGCCCCGGCGGCGGGTCGAGTCTGCGGTAGCTGATCCTGTCGTCCCCCACCCGGTAAGGCGATTGCGTGGGCCGCAGACCGTGGCGCGTGTAGAGGTCCGCGTACCAGGCGTTGTAGTGCGCACAGCTCGGAAGGGCTGCCCGGATGCGCTTCATGACGCTCTTGGCGTCATCCTCGGAGAAGCTGTAGGACACGACACTCTCGCCCTGCCCGGTCTCCCCGACGGGCCTGAGGGTCAGCCGGGTTGCAGCTGAGGGCCCGTGATCCGGGGAGGTGATGGCCGACGACACAGCGCCGCACATGCGGTCGGGGGAGGGCTGGTCGGTGAGTTCCGGTTCGACGGAGACCACACGGTATCCGGCGACGTCCGTCCCCTGGGGAAGCACCTGCCTCATCCCGGCCGTGCCGAGCGTCTGCCCATGCCACCAGCCGGACAAGGGGCCCTCGCACCTGAGACCGGACGCCAGGACGAAAGCGGCGACCACCGGAAGCCCGGACAACAGAAGACGGCGACGCATGGTTCCCTCCCCCAGCCGCACGCTGCCGTATCCGGACCGAACAGCACAGCGCCGCACAACCACCCGACCCGTCAGCCTAGAGGACGACGCGGACACTGCGACCGGCAGAGAGGGCCGCACCCCGGCGGCTCGCCACCGGCACGGACCCGAACGCGGCCAAGGCCGGCTGAGGCTGGGCGGCCCGGTCGTACTGCGCCCGCACACGTCGGGCGCCGGGAATCCTCCGAGGCCGCGAGCAGCGCGCCGGCGAGCAGCAGGCCCTCCACGGGGATCCAGTCCCCGCCTGGCAGGCCCGCCAGATCGGCTGCGTCCGTGGGCGAAGCCCGGGCCGTCACCGGACCCGCCCTGGCCCGTCTTCCGAGCCGCGGCCGCCTGCTGTCAGGGCACGGGCACAGACGGGTCCGCGGGCACCGCCCGGACGGGAGCAGCCCCGGCAGGGTGGTGGTGGAGCGGCTCGGGCCGCGGTCAGGGAACGGGGAATCCTCTCCACGAGGTGGTCGAGGCCAGGGCGGAGGCCGGGGCGTCCTTCCAAGCAGCGGCACCGGCCTCTCGTGGGCGTCAGCCTCACCGGCACAGGTCCCGCTGCCGGTGCCGCGGCAGCGGCGGCCTCCATCGCGGTCGAGGGCGGGGGCGGCTCCGGTGCGGCGGGTGCCGCCTGCCGATTCGGGTACGGGCGGGCGCGGACCGGACAGCAGGGGCCACGCCCCCGGCCGCGGGCCGTCCGCCGTCCTGGTGGGTCAGGAGGGCGGTGGCGGCACGGTCGGCGTCGCACCCCGGATGACGCCAACGGCGCGGACCAGCAGCACGGAGCCTTGCCCTTGTTCCGTGCTCGCGGCCGTACTCTCGGCGCGGCCCCGTCCCCGCGCGTAGGGCGCGCCCGTCGCCGTTGCTGATCGTGGGGGGTCTGCCCGGACCGATCCGCCGGGGGCGGTCCGCCGGGCTCGGCGCAGTAGTGTGCTGTTGCGGGGCGGCCGGAGCGGGCACAAGCAGACGGGCGGCGGACTGAAAGGGGC
This sequence comes from Streptomyces sp. WAC05292, assembly GCF_003949955.1. Taxonomy (NCBI): domain Bacteria; kingdom Bacillati; phylum Actinomycetota; class Actinomycetes; order Kitasatosporales; family Streptomycetaceae; genus Streptomyces; species Streptomyces sp. WAC05292. Next base: position 12,670 of record NZ_RPSE01000099.1, on the reverse strand, counting down.
CAGGGTGAGAGCGGCGCGGGCGTTGGCGACGTTGGACGAGGTCGAGGTCGGGGATCACGTCTGCTGGCGCATGGACCCCTCCGCCACGCTGTTCACGGACGCGCGGGCGTACGTGGCCGACGGAGCCCTGTATGGGGACAAGATCGTGATCGTCTCCTCCAGTAGGGGTGCCTCCGGCGTCCCGCGCGCCCCCGAAGGGCTCACCCCCGCCCCGGTGGTCCTGGACTTCCCCGGCCTGGCGGACGCCGAATCCGTCCTGGCCGCGGTGCGCCGGGAAGCCCGTGCCGCCGTCCGTGAAGGGTTCCGGGGGATCCGCGTACTGGCCGAGCGGACGCCCTCGCCGGCGCCGGGCGGGGCCGAGGACCTGCTGGCACAGGAGCTGAAGCTCGACGAGTTCGCCTCGGAGAGCGGGGCCATCGTGGTGTGCGCCTTCAGACCGTCGCTGTGGGACCCGCCTACGCTGGACGGGGTGGCATGCGTGCATCCCCAGGAGACGGGCAGGCGCGCACGGCATCCGGCCTTTCGGATGTTCAACACCGGCACCGACAGGTGGAGCGTGGACGGAGTGATCGACTCGGAGTGCGCGGCGGCGTTCAACGGCGCCGTTCGGGCCGCGGTGCGGCACACCCCCAGGGTGAAGCTGAGTTTCGACACCCTGGAGATGATCGACGCCGCCGGCATGCACGCGCTCGTCGAGGCGGCCCGCCACCTGCCTGACCGCCGGATCGACGTGGAAGGCGCCAACGAGACCGTGCGCCTGTGCTGGGAACTCGCCGGCTACGCGGTCGCCGACGTGCCGGTGGTGATGGCGGCATGACCACGACCGTGCCCCCGAAGCCCTCCGGTCCGCACGGAGAACCCTTCCGTCACGAGCTGTACCCCTACCGCGGCGAGCAGGAGTTCCTCTCCGGCACCCTGGGCTTCATCCACGAGGCCCTCCAGGGCGGCGAGGCGGTGGTCGTCGCCCTCCCCTCGGACAAGACCTCGCTCCTGCGCCGTGAACTCGCCGACGATCCCGCCGTCACCTACGTCGACACGACAACGGCCGGCCCGAACCCCGGGCGGCTCGTCGCCGCCTGGGCGACCTGGATGCAGGACCGCAGCGAGGGCGAGAGGCCGGTACGCGCCATCAGCGAGACCGCCTGGCGCCAGGCGCGCAGCGCCGCCCAGCTGTCCGAACTCCGCTATCACGAGTGGCTGCTGAACCGGGCCTTCGCCCGCAGCTCCACCTGGTCCATGCTGTGCCCCTACGACGCGGCCGACGAGGACCAGGACGCCCTGGCATCGCTCTCGCGGTGCCACCCGCTGATCCGCCGGGACGGACGCCAGGCAGCCAACGAGGAGTACCTCGCCGGCGAGGAATACCGCTTCGAGGAGCTGCCCGGCCCCTGCGATCCCTTCCAGGAGCTGCACTACACGCATGGTGACCTGGCGGCGATCCGCTCGAAGGTCTCCCAGTGCGCCTCGGACGCGGGCCTGCCCGACGACCGGCTTCCCAAGCTCGCCGTAGCCGTCACGGAGATCGCGACGAACAGCATCCGCCACGGCGGGGGCCGCGGAACCCTGCGCACCTGGTCCCAGGACACGGCGTTCCTCTGCGAGTTCCGCGACAGCGGCTACATCTCCGACGTCATGGCCGGCCGGATCCGCCCTGACGCGACGCAGATCGGCGGCCGCGGCCTGTGGCTGGCACACCAGCTCTGCGACCTCGTCGAAATCCGCTCCACCCCCACCCACGGCACCACGATCCGCCTGCACATGGACCTGCCCCAGCAGGCGCCTCCCCGTACATGACCGACACGGGGACGGGGACGGTAGACGGTCGGGGAAGCCGTCAGCGAGTTGGTCCTCGGTCTGCTAGCGCCCGTTCCATGCCGCGGGTGGCCGGATAGTGGACGCATCGGCTTGCGTCGCGCCCTCGGCCGCAGCCGGTCAGGGGGTTCGCCGTTTTTCGGGATCGGGGAGGCCCGGGGACCGTTCACGTCGTCGCCCGGGGCCTGCTCATCGCGAGGGCGGAGTCATTCGGACCGGCGGTGTCAAGCCCCGAGATCCCGGCGCATGACTCCGCACGGGTGGTTTGGGCCTACTGGTACCGAGGCCGAGGACGCCAGATGGGCGCCCTTCAAGACCACGGGAGACATCCATGGCTCGCACGATCCGGAAGAAGTTCGTCCACTTGAAGATCGCGACGATCGGGGCGGCGGCCGCGGCGGTCGCGGCGGTCGCGGGAGGCGTCGTCCTCCCCGCCACCACGGCGACGGCGGCCCCCACGACCCAGGTACCCGCCGTCTCGCCGGTGGATCCGGTGGACCCGCCGATGGGCCCCTTCCCGGCGGACCCGCCCCCGGTGCAGCCCGATCCTCCGCTGGAGATTCCGGACAAGGCCCCGCCGAACCCCTACGAGGAGCCGGAGGGTCCCCCGGCGGAGCCCGAGCAGCCGGATGAGCCTGTGGACCCCGGCACCATCCTCGAGAAGGGCCTCACCGGCTGAGAGCGACGACGACGGTCAGCCGGGGTCCGGTACACGGGCCTCGGCGCGCCGCCCCCGCCTCGCCGACGGGGCCTGCCGTGGCCGGCCCGGCAGGCCCCGACGGCCGCGGAGTGCCGGTCGGCGGGGTGCCTGCCCTGTCCGGCCGGCGGCGGGCCGTTTCGCCGGGCGGGTCCGGCTGTGGCGGCTGGGGTGAGCGGCACACTCCATGCGGCGCGCGGGGTTGTGGGTTGTAGCCGTGCTGCACCGAAGGGGTCGTGGGGCCGCACTGTCATTCGGCTGCTCGCGGGCTGGGCTGCCCGGGGGTCCGCCTGCGGACGCACAATCCCGACCGCAGGCGGACCCCCGGCTCACAGGAAGCGGCGGATGGGCTGGACGGCGGCCTCGCGGGTCCGCTGCAGCAGGGAGCGTCTCTTCCAGCGGCCCGCCCGGATGCGCGTACTGGCCGTGATGTCGGCGTCGAAGTGGGCGTCCAGTGTCGCGGTGAACCCCTCGTCGAGGACGGCGAGCATGATCTCCTCGTCGTGGTCGAGGGAGCGCCGGTTGAAGTTGGTGGAGCCGACGAGGGCGGCGGTGCGGTCCACGGTGATGACCTTGGCGTGCATCATGGTCGGCTGGTACTGGTGGATCTTCACCCCGCAGGCGAGGAGATCCTCGTAGAAGTGCTGTCCGGCCAGCTGGCAGACCCGCTTGTCGGTGTACGGGCCCGGCAGCAGGATCTCCACCTCCACTCCGCGTCGTGCGGCGGCGCACAGCAGGTCGACGAAGTAGGCGTCCGGGGAGAAGTAGGCCGTGGCCACCCGGAACCGCTCCTCGGCGGACTCGATCATGACGCGTATCAGGGTCTGCATGTCCTGCCAGCCGAAGCTGGCCGAGCCGCGCACCACCTGCACGACCGCATCGCCCTGGGGCCGGTGGTCGGTGAAGCGGTCGTGGTCGTCGAAGAGCTCGTCGTGGCACTCGGCCCAGTTCTGCGCGAAGGCCGCGGCGATGCCGTCCACGGCCGGCCCGCGGACCTCGACGTGGGTGTCCCGCCACTCGTGCGGATTGCGGGCGTCGCCGCACCACTCCTCGGCGATGCCCACGCCTCCGGTGAAGCCGGTCTGTTCGTCGACGACGAGGACCTTGCGGTGGCAGCGGTGGTTCTGCTTGAGCGGCGAGAGGTACAGCGGTTTGCGGAACCACGCCACCTGGACACCGGCCCGGTCCATGTCGTCCAGCAGGTCCTTCTCGATCAGCCGGCTGCCGAAGCCGTCCAGCAGCAGCCGTACCCGCACTCCTGCACGGGCCCGCTCGGCCAGTACGTGGGCGAACCGGCGGGCGATGTCGCCCTGCCAGTACACGAACGTCATCATGTCGACCGTGTACTCGGCGGACCGGATGGCGTCCAGCATGGCCGGGAAGATCTCGTCGCCGTTGCGCAGCGCAACCAGGGCGTTCCCCTCGGTCGCCGCGATGCCGATCAGGCGTTCCAGCCGCCGCCGCAGTCGGGCGGCCCGCTCACCGGCAATTGCGCCGCGTTGCGTGCCGTCCGCGGGCACGGGTATGCGCTGCATGCTGGTCATCCTTCTCCTTGCGGGCCCGGCGTCGACGACCTGTGCCTGGCAGGCCCGGCCGGTACGGGACGCCACGGCGCACGGCGACTGTAGTCGCAGACGCCGGGGAGTGGGGGCGCGGTGCGGGCGCCGCCGTCGGCGGCACTCCGTGAGCGGTCGGCCCGGCGGGCATGATCAGCTGCATGTGCGAGCCCTTCGGGCACCGTGGAGGAGGCGACAGCGCCTGCGGCGCTTCGGCCGGGAAGGCTGACGGCATGCGGCATGCGCGGCCGGTCCCTCGCCCCGCACACGGGCATGCTCCCACTGGGTCGGCATTCGACCTGCCGACCGATATTCCATACGGGTCGACCCGTATGGAATAGTGGGGGCATGACTTCTTCCCCCGCGGGGCGAGGGCGCCCCAGAGACGAGCGGTCCGGTGCCGCGATCATGAAGGCAGCCGGCGAACTGCTCATGGAGAACGGCTACGCCGGGCTGTCCATCGGCGCCGTCGCCGCGCGAGCGGGTGTCGGAAAGGACACCGTCTACCGCCGCTGGTCCGGGAAGCCGGAGCTGGTCTACGAGGCCGTCTTCACCGCCGCCGACACCGCCGACGTGCCGGACACCGGGGTTTTGGAAGAGGACCTGGCTGCGGTGGTCCAGTCGCTGATCGATGAGTTCTCCGCCCCGCCGGCCGCAGCGGCCCTGCCGGGACTGCTCGCGGACTTCGCCGCCACGCCGGAACTGCGCGCGACGATCCGCTCCCGGTTCCTCCGGCCGGCCAGGGAACGACTCGTCGTGGTGTTCGACCGGGCAGAGCAGCGGGGCGAGACCGGCGCGGACCTGCCGGTCGATCTCGTACTGGACACCCTGGCCGGGGCGGTCTTCTTCCACCTGGGGATCGTCGGCGAACGCCCCGGACCGGATCTGGCCCAGCGCATCGCCCGAGTAGCAGCCAAGGGAATCGAGGCCCGATGAACGGCTGGCTGCTCACCGCCGGAGGCATCGCGGCGGCGACCACCCTCATCCACGCCACCGCCGGCAGCCGCTCCGTCGTCCGCCCGCTCCTGGGCAGCGAGCTGGCCGCCGAGCCCAAGCGAACCCTGCACGTCGTCTGGCACATGGTCACCGCCGACCTGCTGTTCAGCTCGATCGCCCTTCTTGTCCTCTCCTTCACGGCCGCGCCCGGCACGGCGCTCGTGGTCTTCATCGCCGCCCATTACCTCGCCTACGCGGCGGTGTTCCTCACCGTCACCCTGGCCGCCGACTGGCCACGGCCGCTCCTGCAGCTCCCCCAGTGGATGCTGCTGCTGCCGGTCGCCGTCCTTGCCTTCATCGGCACCGGCGTCTCGTTCTCGGCCTGAGAGCTCCCGGCGGAGAACTCAAATGCGTCGACAGCCTCCTTCGGCACCCGGCACAGTGGGCACCCGTGACGAGCAGTGAGCTGTGGACCCGCGAGACCGCCGACCGCTACGACGCCGAGGAGGCCGAAGCGTCTTCGGCTGCCGTTCTCGGACCGACCCTCGCCTTTCTGGCCGAGCTCGCCGGAGACGGCCGGGCGCTGGAGTTCGCCATCGGAACCGGACGGGTGGGAGTCCCGCTCCGGGAACGCGGCGTGCCGGTGGTGGGCGTCGAACTGTCCGAGCACATGGCAGCCGTGCTGCGGCGCAAGGTCGACGAGGACACCCTCCCGGTGGTCATCGGGGACATGGCCACCACCGTCGTTCCCGGCGGGTTCACCCTGGTCTACCTCGTCTACAACACCATCGCGAACCTGCTCACGCAGGACGAGCAGGTCGAGTGCTTCCGCAACGCCGCACGGCACCTGGAGCCCGGCGGCCGGTTCGTCATCGAGCTGGGTGTGCCGCCGCTGCGGCTCCTGCCGCCCGGCCAGGTCGCGGTGCCGTTCGACGTCTCTCAGCAGCATCTCGGCTTCGACACCTTCGACCTGGTCGAGCAGGTGCTCGTCTCGCACCACTTCACCCGCGACGGCGACGACGGCCGCTACCGCCGCGAGAACTCCCGGCACCGGTACGCCTGGCCGGCCGAGCTCGACCTGATGGCGCGGATCGCCGGGCTCGAACGGGAACGTCGCGTTGCGGACTGGGACGGGTCCCCATTCACCCAGGACTCCGCGAAACACGTCTCCGTGTGGCGCAAGCCGGCCTGAGGTCTGCCACCGGGCCGTACTCGTCGGCCGTGCCTGTCTTGAACCATGTCGGGAGTTCAGGCGGCGCCGGCCCGGATCAGTGCGCATCCGGGAGTTCCGGCGTGCATACGGGCGAGGCGTACAGCTGATTGGGTGCCACCGGCATCCGGTGGAGGGCGAGCGGGGGAATGCACGTCGGGCCGGACTTCCCGGCGTCGTCGTATCGGAGGAAAGCATCATGCGTCTTCGTCACACCCTGGCCGCTGCGGCCGGGGCTCTGCTGCTCACCGTGTCCACGCCGTACTCCGCTTCCGCGGCGGTTGGCGAGTTCGAGTACCGGGGGCCGCTTCTGGGCAGCCACGTCCTCGCCGACCCCGCGAGCGGAGAGTGCATCAACATCCCGGAGGCCACCGAGCTCCTTCCGGCTCAGTCCCCGTGGAACAAGACCAACGCGACGGTCACCCTCTTCCTCGACTTCGACTGCGACGGCGACGTCTACAACGTGATGAACCCGGGCGCCAAGAGGGGACCCCTGCTGAAGTTCCGGTCAATCGTCTTCTCCTGACCGAGGATCGCTCGGTCGAGGCCTTCGCCGAGCTCGCTCCGGACCCGCGCCCAGCGCACCGTGCGCTGGGCGTTGGGCGTTGGGCGTTGGGGTGACACGCAGGGACGTGATCGCCTCCACCGGACTCGGGCCGGCATCGGCCTCGGTGCGACGCTGCGCGGCCTGACGGCCGGCGAGGGGGGGACGGCGCCTCGCCGAACGTTGCGATCATCGTCTTGGGCTGAGCACGGTCCCCGGAGCGAAGTGGTGCAGGGGATGCGGGGCGGCACCGCAGTGGTGGCTGATCAGCAGGAAGGACAGAGGTCATGCAGTCGTGGGGTTTGGTGCTGGAGACCACCGTGGGGGTCGGCGAGCGCAAGCACATCGAGGCTTTCGTGATGGCACAGGTGGAGGGCGACAAGGAGGCGGCGCTGGCCGAGTTGGAGAGGCGGGCGCGCGCCTACACCCCGGAACATCCGAGGAGCCCCAAGCGCCGTCGGCTGTTCCGCCATGGTGACGGCTTCCTCCTCGTCATCAACGGGGCCTGGCAGTCGTACGTCACCCGCTTCACCCTCGCCGAGCTCATCGAGGACAGCGACCACCCCCGACCGCTTGCAGCGGAAGAAGTCGTGCCGCCGCCCGCTCCGGAGCCGACAGGCCCTCGGGGAATACCGGCGCCGGGCCTGGAATGCGACGACGACGGCATACCGGTGAAGCCGGCATGGCTTGGTCGCGCCGACCTCCGATGAGCGGCTCTGCGGGGGCGTGTCCATGCCTCCGTCGCGGCGCGGTCGCCACGGGCGGCGACCTGGGGATTTCCGGTTTGACTGGCTTCGCGGGTCAGTTGGGGCGCGCCTGGGGCTTGGCGTCGATTTCCGCGATCAGGCCCTCGACGAGGTTCCTGATCTCGTCGCGGATGGGGCGTACGGCTTCGACGCCCTGGCCGGCGGGGTCGTCGAGCTGCCAGTCGAGGTAGGTCTTGCCGGGGAAGTACGGGCAGGCGTCGCCGCAGCCCATGGTGATGATGTAGTCCGACGCCCGGGCGGCCTCGGGGGTGAGCACCTTCGGGGTCTGGGCGGAGATGTCGATGCCCAGCTCGGCCATCGCGGCCACCGCGGAGGGGTTGATCCGGTCGCCGGGCACCGATCCGGCGGAGCGGACCTCGATCCGGTCGCCGGCGAGGTGGCGCAGGAAGCCCGCGGCCATCTGGGAGCGGCCGGCGTTGTGGATGCAGACGAAGAGAACTGACGCGAGCGGGTTCGCGGCGGGCATCGGCTTTCCTTTGCGGCAAAGGCGGTGTGGTTCAGTCCGGGCTGGTGTCAGCCCCGGCTGATGTGACAGTATCAGCCCATGATGACGTCAGTCGACACTGATCTGGTTCGGGTTCTGGCCGACCCGCTCAGGCTCCGGATCGTGACGCTCCTCGCCCGGGAGACGCTCTGCACCACCCACCTCGTGGAGGAGACCGGTGCGAGGCAGACGAACCTCTCCAATCACCTGAAGGTGCTCCGGGAGGCGGGGGTCGTGGAGACGGAGCCGTGCGGGAGGTACACGTACTACCGCCTGCGCCCGGACGTCCTCGAAGCCCTCGCCGGTCAGTTCGCGAGCCTCGCCCGGAGCGCACGGGCCACCGCCGAGGGGAACGTCAAGCGGTCCTGCCCGTAGTCCTCGCGGCTCGTCTGCCTTGTGCGCCTTGCCCTGCCTTGCCCTGCCTCCCGAGAGGAACCTGTCTTGACCGCGACCGAGCCCGTCGGCGGCGCCTCGCCCGCAGCGGAGTCGGCCCTGGCCGCCGACGTGCCGCAGCCCGCACCCGGCGCCGCCCCGCCCCGTACGCCGCTGGTCGCCCGTGCCGCAGCCGAGCTGGTCGGCACCGCCGGCCTGGTCGCGGTCGTGGTCGGCTCGGGCATCCAGGCCGCCGGACTCACCGGCGACGCCGCCCTGCAGCTGCTGGCGAACTCGACCGCCACCGTCTTCGGCCTCGGTGTCCTGATCGCCCTCCTCGGCCCGGTCTCCGGAGCCCACTTCAACCCGGCCGTGACACTGGCCGAGTGGTGGACCGCCCGCCGCGGCGGCGCCGGCGTCACCGCGCGCGAGCTCGCCGTATACGTGCCGTCCCAGATCGCCGGAGCCGTCGCGGGCGCGATCCTGGCGGACGCGATGTTCGGGGAGCCACTGGTGAAGTGGTCCACGCACGACCGCTCGGCCGGGAACCTGCTGCTCGGCGAAGTCGTGGCCACGGCGGGCCTGATCCTGCTGGTCTTCGGCCTGGCCCGCACCGACCGGCTGCGCTTCGCCCCCGTCGCGGTCGCCTCCTACATCGGGGCGGCGTACTGGTTCACCTCCTCCACCTCCTTCGCCAATCCCGCGGTCACCATCGGCCGCGCGTTCACCGACACCTTCGCCGGCATAGCGCCCGCCTCCGTGCCGGGCTTCGTGGCCATGCAGCTCGTCGGCGCCGCGGTGGGCCTGGCACTGGTGGCGGTCATCTTCATGCGCGGCAAGACCGACACCGGGGCGCCCGCGGCATGAGCCGGCGTACGGATGTGGTGGTGATCGGCGGCGGCCAGTCCGGGCTCGCCGCCGGCTACCACCTGCGCCGCCTCGGCATCGAGCACGTCGTCCTCGACGCCGCTGCCGCGCCCGGCGGCGCCTGGCAGCACACCTGGGACTCGCTCCGCCTGTTCTCCCCCGCCGCCTACTCCTCCCTCCCCGGCCGGCTCATGCCCGTACAGGAGGGACAGCTCCACCCCGGTGCCGGGCACGTGGTGGAGTACCTGGCGGACTACGAGAAGCGGTACGGACTGCCCGTGCAGCGCGGGGTGCGGGTGGCGGCCGTCCACCGCGACGGCGCCTTCCTGCGGGTGGAGACGGACTGCGGGGACTGGCGTGCCCGCGCCGTCGTCAGCGCCACCGGCACGTGGTCCCGCCCGTTCCTGCCCGACGTCCCCGGCCGCCGCGCCTTCACCGGACGCCAGATCCACACCGTGCAGTACCGCACCCCCGGCGAGTTCGCCGGACTGCGTGTGATCGTGGTCGGCGGAGGGAACTCCGGCGCACAGATCGCCGCCGACCTCACCGGCCACGCCCGGGTGACGTGGGTGACCCGGCGGCCGCCGCGCTACCTTGCCGACGACATCGACGGCCGCGCCCTCTTCGACGCGGCGACCGCCCGCCGCCGCGCCCTCGACGAAGGCCGCAGCGACAACGGGGGCGTCGCCTCCCTCGGCGACATCGTCGCCGTCCCGCCCGTACGGGCGGCCCGCGACGCCGGACTCCTGGACGCGAAGCCGATGTTCACCCGCCTCACCGCGACCGGCGCGGAGTGGGCGGACGGCACCCGCGCCGGGGCCGACGCGGTCATCTGGTGCACCGGCTTCCGGCCCGCGCTCGCCCACCTCGCCGGGCTGCGCCTGCGCGGAACCCGCGGCCGCATCGCCACCGACGGCACCCGGGCCGTCGACGACCCGCGCCTGCACCTGCTCGGTTACGGGGACTGGACCGGGCCCGCCTCCGCCACGCTGATCGGCGTCGGCCGGCCCGCCCGGGAAGCAGCGCGCCGGATCGCGGATGTGCTGGCCTGAGCCGTCCGGGCGGTGGCGGACGGCGCCGGCGCGTCTCGCCCGGCACCGCGCCTCGGCGGTGCAGATCAGTTCACTTCAGCAGAGGGCTGCGGCGCTCCACCAGGACCACATCCCGCCAGACACCGTGATGGCGGCCGATCCGCTCGCGCGTGCCGATCACCCGGAACCCGGCCCGCTCGTGGAGAGCGAGGCTCGCGGTGTTCTCGGGGAAGATCCCGGACTGGATCGTCCAGATCCCCCCGGCCTCGGTGGAGGCGATCAGGGCGTCCAGCAACGCGCGGGCGACGCCGCGGCCGCGGGCCTCGGGGTGGACGTAGACGGAGTGCTCGACCACGCCCGCGTAGGCGCACCGGTCGGAGACGGCGCTCGCCGCGACCCACCCGAGCACCCGCCCGTCACCGTCGAGGGCGACGAACCGGTGGCCGGGCAGCTTCGCCTTGTCGAACGCCGTCCAGTCCGGCGCCCGCGTCTCGAAGGTGGCGTTGCCCTCGTCGATCCCGGCCTGGTAGACCGCCAGGACCTGCTCCGCGTGCTCGGGCAGCAGCGCCGCGATCCGCACCCGGCTCACGCGGTCGCCTTGGCGGCGCCGGAGAGGAGGGCGCCCATCGCGGCGAGCACGGCCGGCTCCACCCGGTAGTACACCCACGTCCCGCGCCGCTCGGAGGACAGCAGCCCCGCCTCCTTGAGCTTCTTCAGGTGGTGGGAGACCGTCGGCTGGGAGACGCCGACGTCGGAGATGTCGCACACGCAGGCTTCTCCGCCCTCGTGGGAGGCGACGGCGGAGAACAGGCGCAGGCGGACCGGATCGCCCAGTGCCTTGAACATCTTGGCCGCGGTCTCCGCCTCGTCCGCGGACATGGGGCGCTCGTTCAGCGGGGGGCAGCACGGGGCGACGGCCTCGGGCTCCAGGAGCGGCAGAACCTTCGCATTCGACATACATCTATGTTGACACATGTCGAAGCAAGCCGGGTAGGGCGCGGCTCACCGCAGATGGCGCGCCAGGCGGCGGGCCGCGCGTGCGGCGTCGCGGCCGACGCCGCGCAGGGTGTTCGAGGACAGACTGCGCTGCCATTCCAGTCCGACGAACGCGAGCCCCGGGTGGGCGAGGGAGGCGCCGTCGCGGTGCCGCGCGCGCCCGGCCGCGTCCAGGGCGCCGTCCAGGCCGGCGAGGTAGGGCAGGTGGGGGCGGTAGCCGGTCGCCAGGACCACCGCATCGAACTTCTCCACCGCCCCGTCCGCCCAGGTGACCTCGTCGCCGCTCATGCCGGTGAACACGGGGCGGCGTTCGGGCAGGCCCGCGGCGAGCGCGGCGCGGTGGCGGCCGTCGTCCAGGACCGGACGGATCGGCGGCGTGCGCAGGAGGCGGCCGAGCGGGGCGGCGTCCAGGCCCGTACGGGTCAGCCAGAAGTGCAGGTCCCGGCCCCACAAGCGCCGGCGGGCGAACTGCACCGGCGCCCGGGTGGCCAGGGTGGTCCGGCTGCCGAGGGCGAGTTCGGCGGCGACCTGGACCGCGGAGTTGCCCGCGCCCACCACGACGACCCGCTCGCCCGCGAACGCCTCGGGCCCGCGGTAGTCCGCCACGTGCAGGAGGCGGCCGGTGAACGACTCCAGCCCCGGCAGTGCGGGCCGGTAGGGATTGCCGAAGCTGCCGGAGGCCGCGACCACGGCCCCGGCGGTCAGGGCGGCCCCGCCCTCCAGGTCGACCCGGAACCGGCCGCCCGCCTCCGCCGCGACGCGGGTCACGCGGCAGCCGAGGCGGATCTCGGCGTCCAGGCGGGCGGCGTACCGGTCCAGGTAGCCGGCGACCTCGTCGCGGTGCGGGTAGCGGTCGGGGTCCCCGCCGAAGGGCAGGCCGGGCAGCGCGCTGAACCGCGCCGGAGAGAACAGGGTCAGGCTGTCGTAGTACCGCGGCCACGACCCGGCGGCCCGCTCCGACGCCTCCAGCACGAGGGGCTCCAGTCCCGCCCGCACCAGGGCCTGTGCGGCCGCCAGGCCGGACTGGCCGCCACCGATGACCGCCACGTCGACGTGTTGCATGACCACCTCGCGAATTCGATGAATGTCTATGTTGACGCTCATCGAATCAGGTGCGATGCTGATGGCGCAAGACATCGACAGTCATCGAAATACGAGGAAGTCGTCATGAACGAGCCCGTCACCGCCGGCACTCCGGCCACCCCCGGCACCGACACCGGCACCGCAGCCTCGTGCTGCGGCCCGGCGCCCGCGCAGTCCTCCCCGTGTTGCGGCACCAGCGAGCGAGCGGAGGAGGCCGGAGCCTGCTGCGACCCGCAGGCCAAACGCGAGGCCGCCGGCGCCGGAGCCGGCTGCTGCTGACCACCAGCAGCCCCCGCCCCGCCCGCGCCACCAGCT
>NZ_RPSE01000098.1:0-17981 GCF_003949955.1 Streptomyces sp. WAC05292 | reverse complement strand
GCCCCTGGTCGGCCGTCATGTCGGCGTCGAAGGTCAGGGCGACGGTCTTCTCGGTCTGCTGGCGGGCCCGAACGGCCTGACCCCCGTCTTCGAACGGGCCCGCCAGCAGACCGAGAAGACCGTCGCCCTGACCTTCGACGCCGACATGACGGCCGACCAGGGGCCGCGCGCCGCGGCCGGGGAGCGCTTCGACAACCCCGGCCTCATCAGCACCCTGAAGGCCCTGGGCGTGCCCTCGACCGTCTTCATGACCGGCCGCTGGGCCGAGGAGTACCCCGACCAGGCCAAGGCCATCGGCACCGACCCCGTCTTCGAGGTCGCCAACCACTCCTACAGCCACCACGCCTTCACGTCCCCCTGCTACGGACTCCCCGCGCTCGACGCCGCGGCCGCCCGCGCCGACGTCGACCGGGCCTTCGCCGCCTTCCGCAAGGCCGGCGCGGTCAACACCGTCCCCTACTTCCGCTTCCCCGGCGGCTGCCACGACGAGCGGGCGCTCCGCGCCCTGGCCGGCTCCGGGGTGACGGCCGTGCAGTGGGACGTCGTCAGCGGCGACGCCTTCGCCAAGGACCCGGACGCGGTGGCGGCGCAGGTCCTCGCCGGCGTCAAGCCCGGCTCGGTGGTGGTCATGCACTGCACGCGCAGCGCCGCCCCCGTCACCGAGGAGGCCGTCCGCAAGATCGTGCCGGAGCTCCGCAAGCGCGGCTACCGCTTCGTGAAGGTCTCCGAGCTCCTCGGCACCTGACAGGGACGCGCCCCTCGGACACGCGCCGAGGGGCGGTGAGCCGACATGAGCCGATCCCGACACCCGGGGCGTCCGGCCCGTCACCCTACGGCGTCGGCGACGGGCCGAGGGCAGGCAGGCAGGCACGGCAGCCCAGGGTGACCGCGGTGTCCGGGCGAGGGCTTGGACGACGGCTGGGCGACGACTGGACGACGACTGATTCCTCCGCAGGCAGCCGGGTACCCGCAGGGGTGAGGCGATGCCGCCGGAGCGGGGTAGACCCACCTGTGGAATACCCCCCTGGGTATCCCTGTTAGGGTGGGTGTCAGATACCCCCCGGGGTACACCGTTCAAGAGGAGACGCAGTCGTGTTCTTCGTCGACACCCTGGAATTCGAGGGCCTGGGCAACCGCAGCTATCTGGCCGGCGGGCCCGGCGCCGCGGTGGCCGTCGACCCGCCGCGCGACTTCGACCAGGTCATCGCCGCAGCGGCCCGGCGCGGGGTGCGCATCGCGTATGTCGCCGAGACCCACCTGCACAACGACTACGTCACCGGCGGCCTGGAGCTGGCCCGCGCCACCGGCGCCCGGTACCTGGTGCCGGCCGGGGCCCGGGTGTCCTTCGCCCGCACCCCGGTCGCCGACGGCGACACCGTGGCGGTGGACGACGGCCTCACCCTCCGGGCGATCGCCACCCCCGGGCACACCCCGCACCACACCTCCTACGCCCTCGCCGACGGCGGGCGCGCGGTGGCCGTGTTCACCGGCGGGTCGCTGCTGATCGGCAGCGTGGGCCGCCCGGACCTGGTCGAGCCGCGGCTGACCGGGCAGCTGGCCCGCGCCCAGCACGCCTCCGCGCACCGGCTGGCCGAAGAGCTGGAAGACGAGGTGCCGGTGCTGCCCACGCACGGGTTCGGCAGCTTCTGCTCCTCCTCGCAGGCCGAGGGGGACGCCACCACGATCGGCAAGGAGCGCGAGACCAACGACGCGCTGACCCTGGACGTGGACTCCTTCGTCGCACGGATGCTCGCCGGGCTGGACGACATCCCCGCGTACTACGCGCACATGGGCCCCGCCAACGCCGCCGGCCCCGCCCCGCTCGACCTGACCCCGCCCGGGCGTGCGGACGCCGAGGAGATCGCCTCCCGGCTGGCCGCGGGCGAATGGGTGGTGGACCTGCGCAGCCGCATGGCGTTCGCCGAGGGGCACGTGGCCGGGTCGTTCAACTTCGAGGGCGAGGGCAAGCTCGCCACGTACCTGGCCTGGCTGATCCCGTGGGGCAAGCCCGTCACCCTGCTCGCCGACACCCCCCGGCAGCTCGCCGACGCGCAGCGCGAGCTGGCCCGGGTGGGCATCGACCGCCCGGCCGCGGCCGCCACCGGCGACCCGGCCGACTGGGTGCGCTCCGGCGAGCGGCTCGCCTCCTTCCCCCGCGCCCGCTTCGCCGACCTCGCCGAGGTCCGCGAGCGCGGCGACGACGTGGTCGTCCTCGACGTGCGGCGGCATTCCGAGCGTGCGGGCGGCTTCGTCGGCGGCTCCGTCCACATCCCGATCCACGAGCTGCACGGCCGCATCGGCGAGGTGCCGGAGGGGACGGTGTGGGTGCACTGCGCCGGCGGGATGCGCGCGGCGATCGCCGCGTCCCTGCTGGATGCCGCGGGCCGTGACGTGGTCGCCGTCGACGACGGCTTCGCCGCCGCCACCGAGGCGGGACTGACCCTCACCCGCCCCGGCCACGCGGGCTGACCGACCCGCCCGCACCACACCTGCACGAAAGTGATCAGACGATGTTCTCGTTCCTCCGCCGCGGCACCGGCCCCGGCCGCCTCACCCCGAACCAGGCCCACCAGCGCACCGCTGACGGCCGGGCCGTGCTGCTGGACGTCCGCGAAGCACCGGAGTGGAACGCCGGGCACGCGCCCGGCGCCCTGCACCTGCCGCTGTCCCGCCTGACCGCCGGGGCACCGCTCCCGGCATCCGCACAGGGCAAGCCGGTGGTGGCGGTCTGCCGCTCCGGCCAACGCTCCCGGCAGGCCGCCAGGCTCCTGGCCGGCCGCGGCATCGAGGCCACCGACGTCACCGGCGGCATGACCGCCTGGGCCCGTGACGGCCTGCCGGTCACCGCCGGCCGGGGCGGCAGCGGTGTCATAGCGTGAGCACGCTGATACTGGCCCTGGCCGCCGGGGCGGTGGTCGGGCTCGCGCTCGGCGCGCTCGGCGGAGGCGGCAGCGTCCTCGCCGTCCCGGCGCTGATCTACCTCCTCGGCTTCACCCCGGCCGCCGCCACCACCGCCGCCCTGGTCATCGTCACCGCCACCTCGCTCACCGCCCTCTACGCCCACGCCCGCACCGGCAACGTCCGCTGGAAGGCCGGCGCCCTGTTCGCCGCGGCCGGACTCCTGCCCGCCGCCGCGGCCGGCGCCGCCGCGGCCCGCCTGCCGCAGACGCTGCTGACCTCCGCGTTCGCCGCGGTCGCGGCCCTCGCCGCGGTGAGGATGCTGCGGCCCGGACGCAGCGGCGGCGGCCGCACCACGACGGTGCGGCCGGCGAAGGCGGCCGGGGCCGGGGCCGGCCTCGGGGCACTGACCGGGCTGCTCGGCGTCGGCGGAGGCTTCCTCGCCGTCCCCGCCCTGGCCGGTGTGCTCGCCTTCGAGATGCAGGCCGCCGTCGGCACCAGCCTGCTGGTCATCTCCGCGAACTCCGTCGCCTCCCTGGCCACCCGGGGCGCCACCACCGCCGGCATCGACTGGGCGCTCGTCGGCCCCTTCGCCGGCGCCGCGATCCTCGCCGCCTGGGACGGCAAGCGCCTGGCCGCCAAGGTCACCGGCACCCTGCTGCGACGCGTCTTCGCCGTCGTCCTGCTGGCCGTGGCCGCCTTCATGCTCCTCGACGCCCTCACCTGACCCCGGCGGCTTCGCCGAGAGCCTCGCCGAGCCCCCCTCGCCGGCACACCGGTGCGCCTCAGGTCGCGGAACCGGCCGCCTCGACGGCCTCGCTGGGCCGGACGATGACGAAGCCCTCCCCCCGCAGCTCCAGCTGCACGGCCTCGCCGGAGCCGCCGCGCAGCATCGAGCCGACCGACTGGGAGCGGTGCAGGCCCGTCTCCAGCCGCGCGCTCCAGCCGACCACCGCGTCCGTGTCCACGTACACCGGGGAAGCGGCGGTGACGGGAATGACGATCGGGGCGCCGTCGCACACGACGGCGAGCTTTCCCGTCCCGGTGAAGAGGCTGTTGAACAGGCCGCCGCCGGTCATCCCGGCGCCCTTCACCATCCTTATCTCGTACGAGAGCGAGGAATCGAAGCACAGCACGTTGCGGCCGTTGACCGTCAGGGCGTCGCCCGGCTCGAACTCGACGATGAAGCAGTTGCCGGCCCGGTGCGCGAACCAGGCCTCGCCCCGCCCGCGGACGGACATCAGCGGCAGCCCCTCACCGGTGACGGCACGCTTGAGCATCCCGCCGATGCCCTGGCCCTTGCGCTCGAACCGCAGGTCGCCGCGGAAGGCGACCATCGAACCCTGCCGGGCGAGCATCTCGCCGTCGACGGCGTACCGCACCGACTTGGCGTTCTGGAGGGCCATGCCGGGGGCGGAGGCAGGGCGGACGAGGACATCGGAGGAGAACAGTTCGCTCTTCATGTCCACGATCGTCGCCGGTGCCGCACCCCCGCGACGTCCTCCTCGGGACGGAGCCTGGCATCCTTGGCGGGATGAGCAGCCAGCACACGCATCCTCCCGCAGACGTACCCGCGGTCGGCGCCGACAGCCCGTTCCGGCAGGGACGCCTGCCCCGCGACGAGGCGCCGCAGTTCGTCCTCCCGCTGGTCGTGCGGATCGAGAAGGCCGAACCGCCCGCCCGTACGGACGCCTTGGAGACGGCCGCCCGCGCCGTACTCGTCCTGCTGGCGGACGAGCGGGCGCACGACGGCGGCGAATGGGCCGAGGCCGTCCGCGACTGGCAGGACGCGCGGATCCGCAAGGTGGTCCGCCGGGCCCGCGGGGCGGAGTGGCGCAAGGCGTGCGCGCTGCCCGGCATCACGGTCGACGGCGGCACCGCGCAGGTACGGGTCTTCCCGCCCGTCCCGCTGGACGGCTGGCCCAAGGAGCTCGCCAAGCTCCAGGTGTCGGGCACCGACCTCGACGACCCGGCCCCCGTACCGGCCGCCACCGCGGACGTGCCGGTCCTGTGGCTCAACCCGGACCTGGAGATGTCCGCCGGCAAGGCCATGGCCCAGGCCGGGCACGCGGCGCAGCTCGCCTGGTGGGACCTGACCACCGCCGAGCGCACCGCCTGGCAGGAGTCCGGCTTCCGCCTGGAGGTCCGCACCGCCGCCCGCGACCGGTGGCCGGCCCTCACGGCCGGCGGCCTCCCGGTGGTCCGCGACGCGGGCTTCACGGAGATCGCCCCCGGCTCCACGACGGTGGTCGCCGACCACCCGTCCCTCCGCTCCCGCCTCTGACGGGGCCTCGGCGCGGGCCGAACCGCCGTGCTCCCGCTCCACCTTCGCCGCCTTCGCACATGCGGCTTGCGTAGGCTGGGCCGGTGATTCGCACCGTGGTACTGGACGTGGGCGAGACGCTCACGCGGGACGACCGCTACTGGGCCGCGTGGGCCGACTGGCTCCGTGTGCCCCGGCACACCCTGTCCGCGCTCGTGGGCGCGGTCGTCGTCGCCGGACGGGACAACGCTGACGCGATCCGGCTTCTCAAGCCCGGCGTGGACATCGCTGCGGAGTACGCCGCCCGGGAGGCCGCCGGATGCGGGGAGCGGCTCGACGCAAGCGACCTGTACGACGACGTCCGACCCGCCCTGGCAGCGCTGCGGGCCGCCGGAGCCCGGGTCGTCGTCGCGGGAAACCAGACCGCGCGCGCCGGGAGACTGCTGCGCGCGCTCGACTTGCCCGCCGACCTCGTGGTCACCTCCGGCGAGTGGGGCGTCGCCAAGCCGGACCCCGCGTTCTTCGCTCGTGTGCTGGAGGTGTCCGGAGCCCCGGCGGGCGAGACGCTGTACGTCGGCGACCACCCGGCGAACGACGTCTTCCCCGCCCACCGCGCCGGGCTGCTGACCGCGCACCTGCGCCGCGGGCCGTGGGGCATGTGGTGGGCCGACGACCCCGCGGTGCAGGCGGCCGCGGACTGGTCCGTCGCCTCCCTGTACGAACTCGTCGCCCTCGTTGGGGAGTAAGCCGTCCGAGCCGGCCCGTGGGCGCGTACGGTGCCTGCATGGCCGACCACATCGGGCAGCTCGTCGCTGCGCGTCGCCGGACCCGGCGCATGACGCAGGCCGATCTGGCCCGCGCCTCGCACGTCTCCCTCGCCATGCTGAAAAGCATCGAGCGGGGTGCCCGGACACCGAGCCCGGCGTTGTTGGAAGCGCTCGCCTGCGCGCTCGGCGTGGACGCCTCGCGGCTCGACCCCCGACTCACCGGCACCCACGACCGGGTGCACGACGCGCTGCCCGCCATCTCGGCCGCCATCGCCGTGTACGACGTCCCTCTCGACCCTCCCGCGGGTTCGCGCGCCGAACTCGCGGAAGCGGTGGCCGCCGCGACGGGATGGCGGCTCGCCGCCCAGTACGGGCGGATCGCCGGCGCGGCACCCGGCCTGCTCGCCGATGCGCTCGCCCACTTGCACGCCGCGGACGGCTCGGACCGTGCGGAGGCCGCCTGCCTTCTCGTCGCCGCGGCCCGGGCGGCCGACGCCGTGGCCTACAAGTTCGGCGCACACGACCTGTCCGCCAGGCTGATCGACCTGATGCGGTGGGCCGCCGCCCAGACCGGTGACCCCCACATCGTGGCGATGTCGGAGTATGTGCGGGCCGAGACCTTCCTCGCCGCCCGTGCGCACAGGGCGGGCCAGGCCGCGTTGGAGCGAGCCCTGGACGCCGGTCCGGGCTCGGGCACGGCGCGCACCGCAGCGGTCCGCGGCGCCCTCCACATGCGGGCGGCAGTGGTCGCGGCGCGCGCGGAGGACGCCGAAACCGCCCACTCCCATCTGCGCGCGGCCGAGCGGCTCGCCGGCGAGCTGCCCGAAGGGGTCTATCTGGGCACCGCCTTCGGGCCGGCGAGTGTGCGGATCCACGAAGTCGCCGTGGCCGTCAGCCTCGGGCGGGACCACATCGGCCGGGCTCTCGACCTCGCGCGCGCCTGGCAGCCGGGGGACGAGATTCCCGAGGAGCGCCGGTCCGGCTTCCATGTGGAGCTTGCACGGGCTCAGCTCTGGGCGGGCCGACCGGACGCCGCATTCGAGTCGCTCAGGGCAGCGCGAAGGTTGGCGCCCCTGCACGTGCGCGGGCACCCGTGGGCTCGGGAGGACATCCGGACGATCCGAAGGATCAAGCGCGCGGACGCCGAGTCCCTGTCCGCGTTCGCCGAATGGATCGGCGCCGTCTGAGCCTCTGGGAGGGCTACAGGCTGTATCCCTTGCGCCCCTTGCCCGGGTCCATCGTTGTGGTGTCCGCACCGAACGAGCAGACGGAGGGGCAGTGGACGTGAGGACCGAGGCCGTGGAAGGCGGACCGGGCGGGTGTGCCGTGGCGCCGCTGCCGGAGTCGTTCCACGACCTCACGATCGAGCAGGCCCGCGGTTACGCGTGCGTCGCCTGCGGCGAGCCGCTCGGCTTCGGCCGGGTCTACCGGGGCGTCGTCGTGGGCCACGACGGCGGCTACCTCCTCGACGCGGACGTCTGGGCCTGCGGGCCGGCGGCCGGGCGGTGACCGCGGCGGGAGGGGTCTGCGCGCGCTGCCTGCGCCCGCTCGGCCCCGACTTCGAGACGGTCGTCCCGGAGTCCGCCTCCGGCGCCCGGCCCGCGCTGCGCCTCCACCCGGTCGGCACGCCGGACTGCCGCCCCCGCGGCCAGGGGGCCCGGTGACCGGGCGGAGGCCGGGAGGCCCCGCGCCGCACACGCGGGACTCCGGCCGGGCGGAACCTCAAATGTTGCTCTGAACGTCACCTCCGCTGGGTTGGCGTCGTGTGGGCGGGGCCATCAATCCGGCACACGGGCCGGTCCGCCGGGCCGACGAGCGGGGGGAGGGGCATGGAAACCATGGCGCAGCTGGGAGTGGGCATCGGGTGGCGGCCGGAGATCGCGGATGCGGTCGAGCGGCTGCCCGGCCTGGACTGGGTCGAGGTCGTCGCCGAGAACATCTGCCCCGGCCACCTGCCGGAGTCGCTCCAGCGGCTGCTCGACCGCGGCGTGCGCGTCGTCCCGCACGGGGTGTCGCTCGGCCTCGGCGGTGCGGAGCGGCCCGACGCGGGCCGGCTGGACGCGCTCGCGGAGCGGGCGGTGGCGTTGGGGGCGCCGCTGGTCACCGAGCACATCGCCTTCGTACGGACCGCGTCCCCGGCCCTGGAGGCCGGGCACCTGCTGCCCGTGCAGCGGACCCGGGACGCGCTCGACGTGCTGTGCGAGAACGTGCGGATCGCGCAGGAGGCGCTGCCCGTGCCGCTGGCGCTGGAGAACATCGCCGCGCTCGTGCGCTGGCCGGGCGAGGAGCTGACGGAGGCGCAGTTCCTGACCGAGCTGGTCGAGCGGACGGGCGTCCGGCTGCTCATCGACGTCGCGAACCTCCACACGAACCGCATCAACCGCGGGGAGGACCCGGCCGCCGTGCTCGCGGCGATCCCGCCGGAGGCGCTGGCGTACGTGCACGTCGCGGGCGGTGTCGAGCGGGACGGCGTGTGGCACGACACCCACGCGCACCCCGTGCCGCCGGCCGTGCTGGCCATCCTGGCGGACCTGGCGGGCCGGATGCGGCCGGCCGGGGTCCTGCTGGAGCGCGACGACGCCTTCCCCCCGGAGGACGAGCTGGCAGCCGAGTTCGCGGCCATCCGCTCCACCCTGGAGGCCGCCGCGGGGTCCGGTGCCGGTGCCCCTGCCGTACCGGCCGTCGCCGTGGCCGGCGTTGGCGCCGCCGTGCCTGCCGCCGGCGGGGTTCCGGCGCCGGTCGCCGCCGCGGTCGCCGTCGACGGCGGTTCGCCGGCGGCCGGTGCCGTACCCGCCGGCGCGGCGGCCGCGTGCGGGTCCGCCGTCCCCGGGGCCGCAGCGCCGGGCGGTTCGTCCGGCGCCCCCGCCGCCACGGGGCCCGTCCTCGGCGGCGCGGGCGCGCAGGCCGCCTCCGGCGCGGCCGCCGCCCCCGACCGGCTCCCCGCCGCGCGGACCCGGGTGGGGTTGGAGCAGGCCGCGCTGCTGTCCGCGCTCGTCGCCGGGACGCCCGTGCCCGAAGGGTTCGACCGGCAGCGGGTCCGGGTGCAGGCGCGGGCGCTGGCGGCGAAGCGGGCCGACATCGTCGCCAAGGTCGCGCCCGAGCTGCCGGAGCTGCTCGGCGGGCGGAAGGCGTTCCGGGAGGCGTTCCTCGGGTACGCCCGCCGCCGGCCCCTGCCCGGCGGCTACCGGCGGGACGCGCTCGACTTCGCCGAGCACCTGCTGGTCCGCGACCTGCCCGCCGACCCCGCCGCCCGGCGCCGGCTCACCGTCTGGTGGCGGGACCGCGCCGGGCCGAAGCCGCCGGGGCGGATCGTGCGCTGGGCCCGCGCCCTCACGGGGAGGGCGGCGTGAACGGCTCCGCCCTCGTCTGGCTCCCCGTCGCCGTCTCCAGCGCGCTGCTGGTGTGGGCGCTGCGGCGCACCCGGCCCCGCGCCGGTGGCGGGGAGCCCAGGCTGCTGGACCTGTCCGAGGCGGCGTTCCTCACGGGCGGGCCCGGCGGGGTCGTCGACACCGCGCTCGTCGCGCTCCTCGGGGACGGCCGCCTGACCGCCGGCGGCCCCGGCATCGTCCAGGCGCGGCCCGGCGCCCCCGCCGCGGACACCGCCGAGCGGGCGGTGCTGCGCGCCTGCGGGCAGGCCCCGTCCGGCTGGCTGTACCAGGTGCGGTACGCCGCCATGCGCGATCCGGCCGTGCAGGAGGTGGGGGACGGGCTGGCGGCGCGGGGGCTGCTGGCCGCGCCGGGCCGGGGGCGCGGCGTGCGGCTGTGGGGTGTGGTGCAGGCCGCCGTGTGCGGGGTGCTGTTCGTGCTGTCGCTGCCGCTGACGCTCTTCACCCTCGCGGTGTCGGGCGGCGGCGGGCTTGCGGCCGGGGTGTCGGTGCCGTTCGCGCTGCTGGCCGGCGCCGTCGTCGGGGCGGTCTGCGCGAGGCGGGCGGCGCGGCGCGTCACCCCGCAGGGGCGGCGGGCGCTCCGGGCGATGCGCGCCCTGTACGTGGGCGACGGCAGCCCGCAGGCGCAGACGGCCCTGTTCGGGCTGCGCACGCTGCGGGACCCGTACCTCGCGCCGCTGCTGATCCCGGCGGCGCGGCAGGCGCGGCTGGCCGCGGCCCAGCACCGGGCTCAGGCCGGCCGGTCGGGCCGGTCGGGCGGCGCGGGCGGCGGGAGCGACGCGTGCGGGTCGTCCGGCGCGGAGGCGGTGCCCGTCGTGTGGTGCGCCGGTTCCGCCGACTCGGGCGGCGGCTCGGGCTGCGGGTCCTCCGGCGACGGCGGCTGGGGCGGTTCCGGGTGCGGGAGTTCGGGCGGATCGAGCTGCTCGGGCAGCTCCTCCTCGTCGAGCTGCTCGGGTGGTTCCTCGTCGAGCTGCTCCAGCAGCTCCTCCTCCTGAGGCCGGCCCCGCCGCATCCGGAGCCCGCGCCGGTGTCGCTGGACCACCGGGCGGAAGCGCTCCGGGCACCAGGCCCGGGGCGCCCCGGCAGGCAGTCTGAACTTCCGGTGCGGGGTCTCCGGCTGCGTCGTTTCGGGGGCAGGGCCTCCCCAGCTGCCGGAGGAGGTCATTCCTCCGGCTGTTTCCCCCCGGGGGAGGTATCAGGCGAGTCCGGCGACCAGGTCGGCGACGGACTTGCGGCGCCCGGTGAAGAAGGGGACCTCTTCCCGGACGTGCATGCGGGCCTCGGAGGCACGCAGGTGGCGCATCAGGTCGACGATGCGGTGCAGTTCGTCGGCCTCGAAGGCCAGCAGCCACTCGTAGTCGCCCAGCGAGAAGGAGGCGACGGTGTTGGCGCGGACGTCCGGGTAGCCGCGGGCCATCTTGCCGTGGTCGGCGAGCATCCGGCGGCGGTCCTCGTCGGGCAGCAGGTACCAGTCGTAGCTGCGCACGAAGGGGTAGACGCTGACGTAGTCGCGGGCGACCTCGTCGGCGAGGAAGGCCGGAATGTGCGACTTGTTGAACTCGGCCGGGCGGTGCAGGGCCATGTTCGACCACACCGGCTCCAGCGCGCGGCCCAGCCTGGTGCGCCGGAACAGGTTGTACGCGGTCTGCAGCTCGTCGGCCGTCTCGGCGTGCCACCAGATCATGATGTCGGCGTCGGCGCGCAGGCCGGAGAGGTCGTAGGTGCCGCGGACGGTGATGTCCTTGGCGGCGAGCTGGTCGAAGAGCTCCTGGACCTCGTCCGCGTAGCCCGTCCGGTCCTCCGGGAGCACGTCCTTCAGCTTGAAGACGGACCACAGGGTGTAGCGGATGACCTCGTTGAGGTCCTTCGCCTTCTTCCCCGCGTTGGGGATCTTCTCTGGTGCAGTCATGCGTCCATTGTCCCGTGTGCCGATCAGTGCTCGGAGCCAGGGGTGCCCAATGCGGCGGCGACCGCGTCGGCGGCCTTCCCTGCGCTGGCGATGCAGGCGGGGATGCCGACTCCGTCGTAGAGGGCGCCGCACACGGCGAGGCCGGGCAGTGCGCCGACCGCGGCCCGGATCCGGGCGACCCGGTCGAGGTGGCCGACCGGGTACTGGGGCAGCCCGCCGTCCCAGCGGGTGACGGTGGAGGCGACGGGCTTGGCGGTGAGGCCGACGGCCTCGCCGAGGTCGCGCAGCGAGACGCCGACGAGTTCGGAGTCCTCGCGGGCCAGGTCGGCGTCGTCGCCGTGGCGGCCGACGGAGGTGCGCAGCAGGAAGAGGTCGGGGTCGGTGCCGGCCCAGGCCCACTTGCTGCTGGAGAAGGTGGACGCCTTGATCGTCTTTCCGTCGACGGGCGGTACGAGGAACCCGCTGGCCGTTCCTGCGGTGATCGCGGCGGGCAGCTCGGAGCGCCGGAAGGCCATCGTGACGAGGGCCATCGACGCGTACTCCACGGCGCGCAGCTCGGCCGCGGCGGCCGGGGCGGCGTCCTGGAGGAGCCGGGCGGCGGGACCGGCCGGTACGGCGAGGACGACGGCGTCGGCGTCGACGGCGCCCGCGGAGGTGACGGCCCGCCAGCCGCCGGCGGTACGCCGGAGTTCGCGGACCTCGGCGCCGGTGGTGATCTCCGCGCCGGCGGCCCGGCAGGCGTCGGCGACGGCGGCCGGGAGGCGGCCGATGCCGCCCTCGATGCCGGAGAAGACGGGGCCCTGCGCCGGCTGGGCCGCGGCCCGGCGCTGGAGGTCGCGCACGGCGTCGCCGAGCGAGCCGTGCCTGCGGGCGGCCTCGTACAGCTGCGGGACGGCGGCGCGCAGGGAGATGCGGTAGGCGTCGCCGGCGTACACGCCGCCGAGGAGGGGTTCGACGAGCCGGTCGACGACCTCGCGGCCGAGGCGGGCGGCGACGTACTCGCCGACGGCGACGTCCTCGCCGACCTCGGCGGGCGGCAGGTCGGCTTCGGCCGCGATCCGGGCGAGGCCTTCCGCGGAGAGGACCCCGGAGGCGGCCAGCGGCGCCGTGTCGCCGGGGACGCCCATGACGTGGCCGGTCGGCATCGGGCGCAGCGTGCCGCGGGTCCACAGGTGGGCGGTGGTGGTGGCGGGCGGCTGGAGCGCCGGGCCGAGGCCGACGGCGCGGGCGAGGTCGAGGGCTTCGGGGCGGCGGGCCAGCACGGACTCGGCGCCGAGGTCGACGGGGGCGCCGGCGAGTTCGCCGGCGTGGAGCTTGCCGCCGAGGCGCTGCCCGGCCTCCAGCAGGGTGACGCGGAGTCCGGCGGCGAGGAGCCGGTGTGCCGCGGCGAGGCCGGCGATGCCGCCGCCGATGACGAGGACCCGGCGGGGTTCCGTGCCGGGGGCGCCGGGCGCGCCGTCGCCGTGGGTGCCGTCGTGCGTACGCGTGTCCGCTTCGTGCATGGACACATGCTCTCAGACCGGGTTCCGGGGCCGCGCCGAGGCCGGACCGTGACCGCATCGGGACCGTCCCGGGACCGGCGGGGCGAAACCCGGGGGGCGGGCGCGCGCGTCGAAACGGCACGACGGCATCCGACCCCCGGGGGGACCGCAGTGCGAGCACGTTCCAGTTCGACCACCACCACGCGCACGACACGTACGGGGCGGCGCGGCGCGGCCGCGCTGGCCGGGCTGGCCCTGGCGGGCTCGCTGGCGCTCACCGGCTGCGGCGCCGACGGCGAGTCGGCCGGCTCCGCGGCCGCGGACAGGGCCGCGGTGGCGCCGGCCCCCGGAGGGGAGGCCCGTACGGGCGCCGGGGCGGCCGCCCCGCCGGCGGAGGGCGCGGCGAAGGCGCCGGGCGCGCCGGCCCCGGCGGCGGTCCGGCCGCACGTGATCAGGACGGCCTCGCTGGCGATCGAGTCGGACGAGGCGGGGAAGGTGCTGGCGTCGGCCCGGACGGCGGCGGAGGGCGCCGGCGGGTTCGTCGGCAACGAGTCGACGCGGCGCGGCAAGGACGGCCGGATGGCGTCGTCGATGACCCTGCGGGTGCCCTCCGAGCGGTTCGACGCCGTACTGGGCGCCCTGGAGGGCAGCGGGAAGCTCCTCAGCCGGAAGGTGGAGGCGCAGGACGTGACGGAGAAGGTCGCGGACGTCGACAGCCGCGTCCGCTCGCAGCAGGCGAGCGTCGCGCGGGTGCGGGAGATGATGGAGCGGGCCACCGCCCTCGGAGACGTGGTCATGCTGGAGGGCGAGCTGGGCAAGCGCCAGTCGGACCTGGAGTCGCTGCTGGCGCAGCAGACCGCGCTGAAGGACCGGACCTCGCTCGGCACGATCACCGTGGAGGTCTCGGAACCGCAGGCGGCGGCCGAGCCGGCGGAGGACGACGACCGGCCGTCGGTGTGGGGTGCGCTGCGGACCGGCTGGGAGGCGTTCACGAACGTCGTGGCGTACGCCGTGGTCGCGGTGGCGCTGGTGCTGCCGTTCGCGGTGGCGGCCGCGGTCGGCGTGCTGGGCTTCCGGTTCCTGCGCCGCCGCCGTCGGGGTGGCGGCGCGGCCGCCGCGGCGGTCCCCGCGGCCGCGGAGGCGCCCGCGGCCCCGGCCGGCCCGGCCGTTCCGGCGGCGCGGGAGGGGGGCGACCCGACGGAGTCGCCCCGGCTCGCGGACTGAACACGCGTTCCCCCGTAGCGTGTTCTCCACGTGGTCACAGTGGAGGACGGTGCGGACGATGGCGGTGGAACGGCTGGTGGTGGTCGGCGGCGACGCGGCGGGGATGTCCGCCGCGTCGCAGGCCCGGCGGCTGAAGGGCCCTGCGGAGCTGGAGATCACGGCCTTCGAGCGGGGCCGCTTCACCTCGTACTCGGCGTGCGGTATCCCGTACTGGATCGGCGGCGACGTCGCCGACCGGGACGACCTGATCGCCCGCACCCCCGAGGAGCACCGCGCCCGCGGCATCGACCTGCGCACCCGTACGGAGGTGCTGGAGCTGGACCTCGCCGGGAGCCGTGTCCGCAGCCGCGACCTCGACTCGGGCGCCGAGTCGTGGACCGGTTTCGACAAGCTCGTCCTGGCGACGGGCGCCCGCCCGGTCCGGCCGCGCATGCCCGGCATCGGCGCCCACGGCGTCCACGGGGTGCAGACCCTCGACGACGGGCAGCGCCTGATGGACACCCTGGAGCGCACCGGCGGCCGCCGGGCCGTCGTGGTCGGCGCCGGCTACATCGGCGTGGAGATGGCGGAGGCGCTGCTGCACCGGGGCTTCGAGGTCACCGTCCTGCACCGCGGCGAGCAGCCGATGTCCACCCTCGACCCGGACATGGGCGGCCTGGTGCACACGGCGATGAACCGCATGGGCATCAGGACGGTCTCCGGCGCCGAGGTGGCGGAGGTCCTCGACGACGGCGCCGGGCGGGCCCGCGGGGTGCGCACCGCGTCGGGGGACGAGTACCCGGCGGACGTGGTGGTCCTCGGCATCGGCGTGGAGCCGCGGACGGGCCTGGCCCGCGCGGCGGGGCTGCCGCTCGGCACGTCGGGCGGGCTGCTGACGGACCTGTCGATGCGGGTCCGCGGGTACGGCAACGTCTGGGCGGGCGGCGACTGCGTGGAGGTGCTGGACCTGGTCGCGGGCCGCCACCGGCACGTCCCGCTCGGCACGCACGCCAACAAGCACGGGCAGGTGATCGGCTCGGGCGTCGGCGGCGGCTACGCGACCTTCCCGGGCGTGGTGGGCACGGCGGTCAGCAAGGTCTGCGACCTGGAGATCGCGCGGACGGGGCTGCGGGAGGCGGACGCCCGGGAGGCGGGGCTGCAGTTCGTGACGGCGACCGTCGCCTCCACGACGACGGCCGGCTACTACCCGGGGGCCGCGGGGATGACGGTCAAGATGCTGGCGGAGCGGCGGACGGGGCGGCTGCTCGGGGTGCAGATCGTCGGCGGGGCCGGGTCCGCGAAGCGGGTGGACGTCGCGGCGGTCGCGCTGACGGCGGGCATGACGGTGGAGCAGGTCGTCGCCCTGGACCTGGGGTACGCGCCGCCGTTCTCCCCGGTGTGGGACCCGGTCCTGGTGGCGGCCCGCAAGGCGGTCGCCGCGGTCCGCTCGGCCGGCGTGTGACCGCCGCGGGCTCCGGGGCGCCGCCGTGGCGGCGGCCCCCCGGGGCCCGGCGGGTCAGCGCGCCGTGCGGGTGTGGACGTGGTCCACGAGGCGGGTCAGGGCGTCCGGGTCCGTCGTCGGCAGGACGCCGTGGCCGAGGTTGAAGACGTGGCCCTCCAGCCCGGCGGCGGCCGCGAGGACCTCGTCCGTCTTGGCGCGGACGGCCTCGGGGGTGGAGAAGAGGACGGCAGGGTCGAGGTTGCCCTGGAGCGCCTTGCCGGGGCCGACGCGCCGCGCCGCCTCGTCCAGCGGGATGCGCCAGTCCACGCCGACGACGTCGGCTCCGGCCTCGCCCATCAGGCCGAGCAGCTCGCCGGTGCCCACGCCGAAGTGGATGCGCGGGACGCCGTAGGAGGCGACGGAGTCGAAGACCTTCGCCGAAGCCGGCATGACCGAGCGCCGGTAGTCCGCCGGGGCGAGCGCGCCGACCCAGGAGTCGAAGAGCTGGACGGCGGAGGCGCCCGCCTCGATCTGGACCTTCAGGAAGGCGGAGGTGATCTCCGCGAGGCGGTCCAGCAGGTCGGCCCACAGCTGCGGGTCGCCGTACATGAGCGCCTTGGTGTGCTCGTGGTTGCGGGAGGGGCCGCCCTCGACGAGGTAGCTCGCGAGGGTGAAAGGAGCACCGGCGAAGCCGATCAACGGGGTGGCGCCGAGTTCACCCGTCAGCATGCCGATCGCCTCGGTGACGTACGGCACGTCCCCCGGGGTGAGGTCGCGCAGCTGTGCGAGGTCCTCGCGGCGGCGGATCGGCTGGGCGACGACCGGCCCGATGCCGGGCTTGATGTCGAGGTCGACGCCGATCGCCTTGAGCGGGACGACGATGTCGGAGAAGAAGATCGCGGCGTCCACCTTGTGGCGGCGCACCGGCTGCAGGGTGATCTCGGTGACCAGGTCGGGCCGCATGCAGGACTCCAGCATGGCGGTGCCCTCGCGGACCTTGCGGTACTCGGGGAGGGAGCGCCCGGCCTGCCGCATGAACCACACCGGGGTGTGCGGCACCGGCTCGCGGCGGCACGCCTTCAGGAAGGCGGAATCGTACGTCTGGCTCGGCTGGCCCGTGGGGCGGTCGTTGGCGCTCACGCCGCAAATCTTCGCACGTGTGCAGAAGTGGCCGTCATGGCGCGGGTGTCCCTGCGGCGTACGGGCCCTCGTTCCGCCTAGTCTTCCGGGCATGGCTGCGGCTCAGGGACGATTTTCAGATGGCGCCGACGGTATGGACAGCGGGAAGGAGAGCTCCGTCCCGCTCCCGTTCCGGCGGGCGGTCGAGGGGTTGAACAAGGCGCGCCTGCGGCCGGGGATCGAGATCGACCCGGTGAAACCGCCGCAGCGGCTGGCACCGTACGCGTACGCGCTGGAGGCGGCGGCCGTCGAGGGCGAGGAGGACCTCGCCGACGGGCGGCTCATCCTGCTGCACGACCCGGCCGGGCACGAGGCCTGGCGGGGCACGTTCCGGCTGGTGACGCTGGTGCGGGCGGAGCTGGAGCCGGAGATGGCGGCCGACCCGCTGCTGCCGGACGTGTGCTGGTCCTGGCTGACCGGCGCGCTGGAGGCGCGCGGGCTGTCGTACGCGGAGGCGAGCGGCACCGTGACGATGGCCGGGTCCCACTACTTCGGCGGGCTCGCCGAGCGGCGGCCGGCGACGCAGATCGAGATCCGGGCCTCCTGGACGCCGCGCGAGGGCGTGGGCGGGGTGCCGGACACCCCGGGCCACCTGGCGGCGTGGTGCGAGCTGCTGTGCCAGATCGCGGGGATGCCGCCGCTGGGGCCGGGCGAGGCCGGGCCGGGCGTGGTCTCCCTGCCACAGAGGCGCGGTCCGCACCACCCGTAGCGGTGGCTCCGTACGGCGGCACGCGCCGCCCCCGGACGGGGTGCGGCCGTGGGCGGGCCGCGGGTGCCCCGGCGGGAACGGCTGATCGAAAGGCCGCGGCATCCGTGCGGGAACACGGCGCGGTTTGCGGGCTTCTGATCACCCGATGATCGATCGTGCGTCCGAATTGCCCGAAATGTTACTCACTAAATCGTGATCATTCCCTAAAGCCGGGCGGGTGACGTGCCGAAGGAACCAGTGACCATCCGCACGGTTCGCACCGGCTTCCTTCCCCGAGCCGGCCCGTCCCGCCACTCCCCCAGGAGGCCTAGGTGTCCGTTCTTCTCGAGCAGCCCGCAAGCCTGGTCGCCTACCGCCCGAACAAGCCGACGGCCATGGTCGTCGTGGCCGACCCGCGCGTCCGTTCCACCGTGACCCGTCACCTGTGGGCCCTCGGAGTACGCGACGTGATCGAGGCGTCGTCCATCGCGGAGGCCCGCCCCCGCGTCGGCAGCCCGCGCGACATCTGCGTGGCCGACGTGCACCTGCCCGACGGTTCCGGCCTGACCCTGCTCTCCGAGACCCGCGCCGCGGGCTGGCCGAACGGCCTGGCCCTCTCCGCGGCCGACGACATCGGCGCCGTCCGCAACGCCCTCGCGGGCGGAGTCAAGGGGTACGTCGTCACCGGCACGCGCACCAACATCGGACTCCCCTCCCGCCCGGGCGCCGCCCCCATCGGCGCCCGGGCGGGAGGGGAGTCCGATGT
>NZ_RPSE01000097.1:0-18028 GCF_003949955.1 Streptomyces sp. WAC05292 | reverse complement strand
TCGGGGCGGAGCGCGGACCAGGCGAAAGCCGCACAGCAGCACAGCCCGGCCGCGGCAGCGGCGAGCGCCGGACCCCCGCCCCACACCGTCCACGCGGCGCCGAAGGCGAGGGAGCAACCGAAGCGGGCCAGTGCCTGGCCGGTGCCGACGAGCGCCATGCCGGTCGCCCGCAGCCCGTCCGGCACCGCCCCGGCCACCGCCGCCGGGAGCACCCCGTCGGTGGCGGCGTAGAACATGCCGTGCAGCCCCAGCACCAGCAGCGGTAGCGCCTGCCAGTCGGGAGCCCACAGCAGCAGGCCGTACGCCGCGAGCAGCAGGGCGTGCCCGGCCAGGAAGACCGCACGGCGCCCGATCCGGTCCGCGAGCGCCCCCGCGGGCACCGCGAGCAGCAGGAACACCGCCGCCGTGCCCAGCGGCAGCAGCGGGAACCACCGCTCGCCCAGGCCGGCGCGGTCCTGGAGCAGCAGGTACAGGAAGGCGTCGCTGACGGTGGTCAGCCCCAGCAGGGCCGCGCACACCGCCAGGGACCGCAGCCGCGGCCGCCGCAGCAGCGCCGCCGCCTCCCGCAGGCCCCGGCCGCGCGGCCCCGCCGCTCCCGGCCGACCCGCGGGGCGGGCGGCGGGCGCGGCCGCCGCCCGCCCCGACGGCACGAACAGCACCAGGACGACGACGCCCAGCGCGGCGACGCACGCACTGACCCCGAACACGGCGTCGTACCCGCCGACGGCCGCACCCAGCACGAAGAACGCCGCCAGGGGACCGAGCAGGGCCCCTGTGGTGTCCATCGCCCGGTGCACCCCGAAGGCCCGCCCCTGCGCCCCGGCGGGCACGGCCAGGGAGATCAGCGCGTCCCGCGGGGCGGTGCGCAGCCCCTTGCCGGTCCGGTCCAGGGCGAGGACCAGCGCCACCGGGCCCAGGCCGTGAGCGAGCAGCAGCAGCGGCTTGCACAGCGCCGACAGCGCGTACCCGAGGCCGGCGACAAGCTTGTGGCCGCGGACGCGGTCCGCGAGGTGCCCGCCGGCCAACTGCACGAGCGCCCCCACCCCGTTGTAGACGCCGTCGAGCGCGCCGAACCCGAGCGGACTCAGACCCAGCCCCGCCACCAGGTACAGCGGCAGCACGGCGGCGACCATCTCGGACGACACGTCGGTGACCAAACTCACCGTGCCCAGCGCGAGGACGGTCGGGGCGACGGCCCGGCGCCGGGCGCCGCCGCCTGCTCCCTGCGCGCCGGCGGGCGCGGAGCGGTCCGCGAGGTACATGCTGTACGGCTCCTGGTGCCGACGGGATCTGGTCACTCGTGCCTGCGGTCGCACCCTAGGCGACCGGCGGGCGCCGCGCGCCCCCGATGGACGCAATGGCCAACCGGCCCTCCAACGGCCGGATTTCGCGGCCCGACCGGGCCCGGCCCGCGGCCCCGCCCGCGTCCGCTCAGCCCGTGCGGCTGCTCTCGTCGCGCAGCCAGGTGGAGAAGTCCCCCGCCCGGATCGCCCGGCGCGCGCCGCGCCGGGCGGCGGCGGCCGCGACCAGGAACACCCCGACCGACGGCAGCAGACCCGGCCGCGCCCG
Source organism: Streptomyces sp. WAC05292 (assembly GCF_003949955.1). Taxonomy (NCBI): domain Bacteria; kingdom Bacillati; phylum Actinomycetota; class Actinomycetes; order Kitasatosporales; family Streptomycetaceae; genus Streptomyces; species Streptomyces sp. WAC05292. The sequence goes on along the minus strand of NZ_RPSE01000097.1, from coordinate 16,459 downwards.
GACCAGCGCCCGCAGGTCGGCCGTCCCGGTGCGCGCGGACGGCGCGGCCCCGCCGCCGCCCTCCCCGGCGCCGCGGGCCGCCGCCTGCACCCGCTCCAGCTCCGCCGAGGAGGTCGCCGCCCTGATCCGCCGCCTGAGCAGGTCGCCCCACGTGCGCGGCGGGCTGACGACGACCCGCGCCTCCTCGACGACCCGCCGCTCGGCGGGCGCGAACGCCAGCGACGCCGCCAGGTCGTCCGCCATCACCGGCGGGAGCGCGGCGATCCGCGCGTGCCCCCGCTCCGTCACCGCGATGACCCCCCGCCCGAACAACCCCTCCCGGACCGCCGGGAGCAGCTGCCACACCCGGTAGTAGGCGCGCACCGCCCAGGTGCAGCCGGCCAGCGGCAGGTCCCGCCCCGGAGCCGCCGCCAGCACCCCCTGCCCGTCGGCCAGGGCCGCCTCCAGCGCCCGTACGTCCGCCGCGCGCAGCACGACGTCCGCGTCGACGTACAGCCGGGGGAAGCCCTCGGCGTGCTCGTCGCCGAGCCGGAGCGCGCCGTGCTTGCCCGGCGCGGGCGTCTGCACCACCCGGACCCGGGGGCCGCGGGCGCCCGCCACCGCGGCGGTGTCGTCCGTGCACCCGTTGCAGACCACCACGATGTCGGGCCCGGGGCCCGCCCCGGAGGCCGGGGCGTCGGACAGGAGTGCGTCGAGGAGGCGGCCGATGACCCGGGCCTCGTTGTGCGCCGGTATCACGATGCTGGTCACCCCGCGAGTATGCCCACGCCCGCACACCGGTGCCGGGCGTTTCCGTCAACTCCCCACGCATACAAGGCCCGTGGTCTAGATTGAACGCAGCCGACCGGACCGGGCGCGCCACGGCAGCGCCGCAGTCCGGCCGCATCGGGGAAGTTGGGGAACGATCGGTTTCGGCGGCCGGGGGAACGGGCCGCCCGATTCCGGGGCCGGGCCGGCGCGAGGGGCGCCGGACGGCCGGGGGGCAGGGGAAACGCGGGAACACCGCGGCCGCGGAAGCACACCGCAGCCGCGTCGCACCGCGTCGGCATCGGCCGCGGGGGGTACCGCCGTCGAACGGGTCGCGCACGGGCCGCACAGGCTTCCGGCGTGCCCGCGGGCGGGCACGGCACCCCCTTCCTTCGCACGCCACCCGGCCACGGGTCGTCGACACGCCAGCCGGGCGTGCGCAGGGAAGGGGAACCACCGTGAAGGGCACCACCGAGGACACCGCAGGGCAGCCGGCACGGCAGGCCGCGCCGGACGGGGCGCCCGCCGGCCGGGAGCCGGCGCCGCAGGAGCCGTTAGGCGTCGCCGTCGTCGGCGCCGGCTACTGGGGCCCCAACCTCGTACGCAACTTCCAGGCCAGCACCGCCTTCCGGCTCCGCTGGCTGTGCGACCTGGACGCCGACCGAGCCCGGCAGGTGCTCGGCGGCTACTCCACCGTCCAGGCCACCTCCGACTACGCGGCGGTCCTCGCCGACCCCGCCGTCGACGCCGTCGCCGTCGCCACCCCGGCCGGCACCCACCTCGACGTCGCCCTCGCCGCCCTCCGCGCAGGCAAGCACGTGCTCGTGGAGAAACCCCTCGCCGCCACGTACGAGGACGGCCTGCGCCTGGTCACCGAGGCCGAGGAGCGCGGCCTGACCCTCATGTGCGACCACACCTACTGCTACACCCCGGCCGTCGCCCGCATCCGCGACCTGGTCCGCTCCGGCGAGCTCGGCGAGATCCAGTTCGTCGACTCCGTCCGGATCAACCTCGGCCTCGTCCAGAAGGACGTGGACGTCCTGTGGGACCTCGCCCCGCACGACCTGTCCGTCCTCGACTTCATCCTCCCGGACGACGTCCGCCCCGTCGCGGTCGCCGCCCACGGCGCCGACCCGATCGGCGCCGGCCAGTCCTGCGTCGCCTACCTCACCCTCCAGCTCGACACCGGCGCCATCGCGCACGTCCACGTCAACTGGCTCTCCCCGGTGAAGGTCCGCACCACCATGGTCGGCGGCTCCAAGCGCACCCTCGTGTGGGACGACCTCAACCCCTCCCAGCGCGTCGCCGTCTACGACCGCGGCGTCGACCTCACGGCACCGCAGGAACTCCGCGAGGACCAGCGTCGCGACGCGCTCGTCTCCTACCGCACCGGCGACATGGTGGCCCCCGCACTCGGCGAGAGGGAGGCCCTGCGCACCATGGTCGAGGAGTTCGCCGCCGCCGTCCGCGGCCGCCGCCCGGCCCTCACCGACGGCCGGGCCGGCCTCCAGGTCCTCGACATCCTCGAAGCGGCCTCCCGCAGCCTCGCGTTCCACGGCGCCGTCGTCGGCCTGCGCACCGGCCGCTGACGGCCGGCGGCGCACGCAGAGACGGCGGCCACCGCACCGCACACACCGCAAGGACGGCACGGCACATGATCGAACCAGTGGGGGCAGGGCGTTGAGCAGCGTACGAGACAAGAGGATCCTGGTCACCGGAGGAGCGGGCACCATCGGCTCGCACCTGGTCGACCTGCTGGTGGACAACGGCGCCCGCAGCGTCGTGGTCCTCGACAACTTCGCCCGGGGCCGCACGGAGAACCTGGCCCGGGCCCTGCCGAGCGGCGTCGTCGACGTCCGCGAGGGCGACATCCGCGACACGGCCGCCGTACGCAAGGCGACCGACGGCGCCGACCTGGTCTTCCACCTCGCCGCCCTCAGGATCACCCAGTGCGCGCAGGAGCCGCGCCTGGCCAACGAGGTCCTCGTCGACGGCACCTTCAACGTCCTGGAGGCCGCCGCGGCCGCCGGCGTGTCCAAGGTCGTCGCCTCCTCCTCCGCGTCCGTCTACGGACTCGCCGAGGAGTTCCCCACCACCGAGCGCCACCACCCGTACAACAACGACACCTTCTACGGCGCCGCCAAGGCCTTCAACGAGGGCATGCTGCGCAGCTTCCACGCCATGTACGGCCTCGACTACGTCGCCCTGCGCTACTTCAACGTCTACGGCCCCCGCATGGACATCCACGGCCTGTACACCGAGGTGCTCATCCGGTGGATGGAGCGCATCACCGCGGGCGAGCCGCCGCTCATCCTCGGCGACGGCACGCAGACCATGGACTTCGTCGACGTCCGCGACATCGCCCGCGCCAACCTGCTGGCCGCCGAATCGGACCTCACCGACGAGGTGTTCAACATCGCGAGCGGCACCGAGACGAGCCTCCTGGAACTCGCCGCCGGCCTGCTGGAGGCCATGGGCGCCGAGGGAACCGCCCCCGAGCACGGCCCGGCCCGCGCCGTCAACGGCGTCACCCGCCGCCTCGCCGACACCTCGCGCGCCGCGGAACGCCTCGGCTTCACCGCCGCGATCGACCTCCGCACCGGCCTGCGGGACCTCGTCGACTGGTGGCGCGCCGAACGCGCCGCCGCCGCGCCCGCCGCCGCGCCCGCCGCCCAGGACGGGCCGGAGGCAGGCCGGTGACCGCCCGCGAGCGCATCCCCGTCATGGTCCCCTGGCTCGGCGAGGAGGAGGCCCGCGCCGCCGCCGACGCCGTCCTCTCCGGCTGGGTCGCCCAGGGACCCCGCGTCGCCGACTTCGAACGCGCCTTCGCCGAACGGGTCGGCGCCGAGCACGGCATCGCCGTCAGCTCCTGTACCACCGCCCTGCACCTGGCGCTCATCGCGCTCGGCCTCGGCCCCGGCGACGAGGTCGTCGTGCCCTCCCTGTCCTTCATCGCCACCGCCAACGCGGTCCTCTACACCGGCGCCCGCCCCGTCTTCGCCGACGTCGAGGAAGCCACCGGCAACCTGACCCCGCAGACCGTGGACGCCGTACGCACCCCGCGCACCAAGGCCGTCCTCGCCGTCCACCAGGGCGGCGTCCCCGCCGACGTCCACGCCCTGCGCGCCGCCTGCGCCGACTGGGGCGCCGCCCTCGTCGAGGACGCCGCCTGCGGCATCGGCGCCACCGTCGGCGGCAAGTCCGTCGGGCAGGGCGCCCTGATCGCCGCCTGGTCCTTCCACCCCCGCAAGGTGATCACCACCGGCGAGGGCGGCATGGTCACCACCGACGACGCCGCCCGGGCCGAGCGCCTGCGCAGGCTCCGCGAACACGGCATGAGCGTCTCCGCCGCCCAGCGCCACGCCAGCGGCAGACCCGTCGCCGAGCGATACCTCGAAGTCGGCTACAACTACCGGATGACGGACATCCAGGCCGCGGTCGGCCTGGTCCAGCTCGGCAGGCTCGACGAGATCGTCACCCGGCGCCGGGAGCTCGCCGCCCGGTACGAGCAGCTCCTCGCCCCGATCCCGGGCCTGCGCCCCGTCCGCGACCCCGCCCACGGCGAGGGCAACTTCCAGTCCTACTGGGTCCTGCTCGCCGAGGACTTCCCCGTCGGCCGCGACGCCCTCCTCGAAGCCCTCGCCGACGCCGGGATCTCGGCCCGGCGCGGCATCATGGCCGCCCACCTGGAGCCCGCCTACGCAGGGCACGCGGCCGCCCCGCTGCCCGTCACCGAGCGGATCAGCCGCAACTCGCTGATCCTCCCGCTCTTCCACACCATGACGCACGCCCAGCAGGACCGCGTCGCGGCCGTCCTGCACGAGCAGGCGGGAGGATGACCGCCCCCGCCGCCCGCGACCTGCTCGTCGTCGGCGCGGGCGGGTTCGCCCGCGAGACCGCCCAGGCCGTCCGCGCCGCGGCCGCCGCCGACCTCGCCGCCGGCCGCTGCCCGCGGTGGCGGCTCGCCGGGCACCTCGACGACGACCCCGCCCTGCACGGCACCGACGTCGACGGTGTCCCCGTCCTCGGCGGCTGCGACCGCGTCCGCGACCACCCGGACGCGCAGGTCGTCGTCTGCGCCGGCAGCCCCCGCGACCAGGCGGTCCGGGCCCGCCTCGTACGGCGCCTCGCACTGCCCGACAGCCGGTACGCGACGGTCGTCCACCCGACGGCCGCCGTGTCGGCGTCCTCGGCCGCCGGCCCCGGCACGGTCCTGCTCGCGCACTGCGTGCTCACCGCGGCCGTCCGGGTCGGCGCGCACGTCGCGGTGATGCCGCACACCGTCCTCACCCACGACGACACCGTCGCCGACTTCGCGACGCTCGCCTCCGGGGTCCGCCTCGGCGGCGGCGTCCGCATCGGAAGGGGCGCGTACGTCGGCGCCGGCGCCCTCGTCCGCGAGCACACCATGGTCGGCGCCTGGTCGCTGACCGGCATGGGAAGCACCGTCCTCACCGACGTGCCGCCCGGCGAGGTATGGGCCGGCAGCCCGGCCCGCAGGCTCCGCGACGCCGGCCCCCCGGCCCTCGCGGAGCTGCGCCGGGAGGACCCGCGGCCCGCACCCGGCGGGGCACCGCCCTCGCCGCCGCCGCACGCCGCACCGCACACCGGCCGCGGGCCGCAGACACCGATGGGGAGCACACACGCATGAACCGGATACCGCTCGTCGACCTCAAGGCCGCCCACGCCGAGGTCGCGGAGGAGGTCCGCGCCGGGTTCGACCGCGTCCTGGCCGACACCGCCTTCATCGGCGGCGAGGAGGTCCGCGCCTTCGAGCGCGCGTACGCGGCCTTCGCCGGCGTCGGGCACTGCGTCGGCACCGCCAACGGCACCGACGCCCTGGAGCTGGCCCTGCGGGCCGCCGGCGCCGGCGTCGGCGACGAGGTCGTCCTCCCCGCCAACACCTTCATCGCGACCGCGGGCGCCGTCGCCCGCATCGGCGCCCGGCCCGTCCTCGTCGACTGCCTGCCCGACACCCTGCTGATCGACCCGCAGGCCGCCCTGGACGCGGTCGGCGCCGCCACCCGCGCCGTCGTCCCCGTCCACCTGTACGGCCAGTGCGCGCCCGCCGCCGAGCTCGCCGCGCGGCTCCCGGCGCACGCCCGGATCGTCGAGGACGCCGCCCAGAGCCAGGGCGCCACCCGGGCGGGCCGCCCGCCCGGCCGGGGCACGATCGCCGCCACCAGCTTCTACCCGGGCAAGAACCTCGGCGCGTACGGCGACGCCGGCGCCGTCGTCACCGACGACGCGGACGCCGCCGACCTGGTGCGGGCCCTCGCCAACCACGGCGGCACGGCCAAGTACCAGCACGACGTCGCCGGATTCAACAGCCGCCTGGACGGCCTCCAGGCCGTCGTCCTGCGCGCGAAACTCGCCCGGCTCGCCGCCGGCAACGAAGCCCGCCGCGCCGCCGCCGCACGCTACGACGCGCTCCTCGCCGGTCTCGCGGAATCCGGGCGGCTCACCCTGCCCGCCACCGCCGAGGGCAACGTGCACGTCTGGCACCTGTACGTCGTCCGCGTCGCCGGAGCGGACCGCGACGCCGTCGTCGGGAAGCTGAACGCGGAGGGCATCGGCGCCGGCGTGCACTACCCGGCACCCGTCCACCTCACCCCCGCCTTCCGACACCTCGGCCACGGCCGGGGGGACTTCCCGCACGCCGAGCGCGCCGCGGAGCGGATGCTCTCCCTCCCGCTCTTCCCGCAGATCACCGCCGCGCAACAGCAGCGGGTCGTGGACGCGCTCACCGACGCCCTGCGCTGACACCCCACAAGAGGTACAGATGAAAGATCGGACAAGGCTGCTGCGGTACGGCCTCTTCACCGTGGTGGCCGCCCTGCTGGCCACGGTCCTGCCCCCGTCCGCCGTGGCGGGGGCCGCCGACCCGTGCGGTCCCGCCGCGAACGCCATCGTGTGCGAGAACTCCAAGCCGGGCACACCGATGCCCGACTGGTTCGCCCCCAGCGCCTACGGCGACATCAAGGGCTTCACCTCCCGGATGAGCGTCCAGGCGGGCGACACCGTGCAGTTCAAGGTGCAGTCGCCGACGCCGTACCGGGTGTCGGTGTACCGGCTCGGCCACTACGGCGGCGACGGCGCCCGCCTGATGTCGACCGCGGCGCAGGCCGCCCAGACCCACCCGGCGAACGTGGCACCGGGAGGCAGCCCGGCGGCCTGCACGACCAAGCCCGCCACCGGCCTCGTCGACTGCGGCAACTGGCCCGTCACCGCCACCTGGACCGTCCCGGCCGACGCCGTGTCCGGCCTGTACCTCGCCAACTTCGACCAGGCCGACGGCAACGGCGTCATGCCCTACCCGTTCGTCGTCCGCAATGACGCGAGCCGCTCCGACATCGTCGTCCAGACCAGCGACCAGACCTGGCAGGCGTACAACAACTACGGCGGCCAGGACCTCTACGACGGCGCCGGACCCGCACCGGACGGCCGCGCCTACGAGGTCAGCTACAACCGGCCGATGGACATCGGCGGCGAGAACGGCATCTACGGCTCCGAATACCAGATGATCGCCTGGCTGGAGCGCAACGGCTACGACGTCAGCTACATCTCCGGAATCGACATGTCGTCCCGCGGCGGCACCCTGCTGCGCAACCACAAGGTGTTCATGTCCTCCGGCCACGACGAATACTGGACCCAGGAGCAGTTCACCCACGCCCTGGAAGCCCGGAAGGCGGGCCTGCACCAGACGTACTTCAGCGGGAACGAGATCTTCTGGAAGACCCGCCTCGCCCCCAGCATCGACGGCACCGGCACGGCCGACCGGACCCTCGTCTGCTACAAGGAGACCAAGCTCTCCTTCCCGCAGCCGAACGGCATCCCCGACCCCAGCGGCATCTGGACGGGCACCTTCATGGACCCCGCCAGCGCCGCGAACGGCCGGCCCTACCAGCCGCAGAACCAGCTGACCGGCTCCCTGTTCAGCGTCAACGGCTACCGCGCGGACGCGATCACCGTCCCCGGCAGGTTCGCCAGGATGCGGCTCTGGCGCAACACCAGCGTCGCGAACCTGAGCCCCTCCCAGACCGCCGTCTTCCCGGCCGGGACCCTCGGCTACGAATGGGACAGCGACGTGGAGGACGCGGCCCGCCCGCCCGGCCAGATCCAGCTCTCCTCCACCACCGTCGACATCGACGACGGCAAGCTCCGCCTCGACTACGGCAACACCTACGGCAACGGCACCGCCACCCACAGCCTCGTCGCCTTCCGCGACCCCCTCTCCCGCGCCCTCGTCTTCGGAACCGGAACCGTCCAGTGGTCGTGGGGCCTGACCAACATGCCCACCCACAACCCCGAAGACACCGTCGTCACCGCCGACAAGCGCATGCAGCAGGCCACCGTCAACATCTTCGCCGACATGGGCGTCCAGCCCGGGTCCCTCCAGTCCGACCTCGTCCCCGCGACCGCCTCGGCGGACACCGCGGGGCCGGGCGTCGCCGTCACCGCCCCGGCCGCCGGCGCCACCGTGCCCGCGCTGCGGCCGGTCACCCTCACCGGCACCGCCACCGACAGCGGCGGCGGAGTCGTCGCCCGCGTCGAGGTCTCCACCGACGGCGGCACCACCTGGAAGGCCGCCGCCGGCGTCGCCTCCTGGAGCCACCAGTGGACCCCGACCACCCCCGGACCGGCCCAGATCAAGGTCCGCGCCGTCGACGACAGCGTCAACACCGGCCCCACCAGCACCGTCCAGCTCACCGTCGGGCCCCAGCAGTGCCCCTGCACCGTGTGGCCCGCGGCGGCCGTGCCGGCGACCGTCAACGCCGGGGACGGCAGCGCCGTCGAACTCGGCGTGAAGATCCGCTCCTCCGTGCCCGGATCCATCACCGGCGTCCGCTTCTACAAGTCGCCCGCCAACACCGGCACCCACACCGGCAGCCTCTGGTCCGCCACCGGGCAGCGCCTCGCCACCGGCACGTTCACCAACGAGACGGCCTCGGGCTGGCAGCAGCTGAACTTCTCCTCCCCGGTCCCGGTCAAACCCGACACCACCTACATCGCCTCGTACTTCGCCCCCAACGGCGGCTACTCCTTCGACAACACCTTCGCCGAGGCCGCGGCCGGACTCGCCCCGCTGACCGCCCTGCGCAGTGGCACCGACGGCGGCAACGGCGTCTACCGCTACAGCTCCTCGGGAGGCTTCCCCAACAAGGCCGCGAGCGGCAGCAACTACTGGGTGGACGCCGTCCTCGACACCTCCACCGCCAGTACGGACCCGCCCACCGTCACCGGCACGACCCCGCAGTCCGCGGCCACCGGCACCGCCATCACCACCGCGGTCACCGCCACCTTCAGCACCGCCGTCGACGCCGAAGGACTCGAGTTCACCGTCAAGGACGCCGCCGGCACGGCCGTGCCCGGCAGCAAGATCCTCGGCGCGGCCAACAGCGCCACCTTCACCCCGACCGGCGAACTCGCCCTCAACACCACCTACACCGCGTCCGTCAGGGCCACCGACCTGTGGGGCAACACCATGCCGCAACCGGTCACCTGGACCTTCACCACCAGCCCCACCCCGCCCCAGGTGAACTGCCCCTGCACCCTGTGGGGCAGCGGGACGACCCCCACCACCGCGAACGTCACCGGCGACACCAACCCGGTCGAACTGGGCACCCGCTTCCAGTCCGCCGTCAACGGCCACGTCACCGGCGTCACCTTCTACAAGGGCCCGAGGAACACCGGCACCCACACCGGCAGCCTCTGGTCCGCCACCGGCCAACTCCTGGCCACCGGCACCTTCGGCAGCGAAACCCTCTCCGGCTGGCAGCAGATGACCTTCCATACCCCCGTCCCCATCACCGCGGGAACGACCTACGTGGTCTCCTACCACGCACCGAACGGCAACTACTCCGTCGACGGCGGCTACTTCACCGCCTCCCACCGCTCCTACCCGCTCCTCGCCCCCGCGGACGGCAGCGGCGGAGCCAACGGCCTCTACAAGTACGGGGCCTCCAGCGCCTTCCCGACGAACACCTTCGGGTCCGTGAACTACTGGGTCGGCCCCCTCTTCACCACCAGCCCGCCGGCAGCCGCGCAGTCCGGCCCGACGGAGGTGGCCGGCCCGTGAGCACCGTCAGCGTCGTGATCCCCTGCTACAAGTACGGCCACTTCCTCGCCGACTGCGTCAGGAGCGTCCTCGACGAACAGCCGGGCGTCGACGTCCGCGTCCTGATCATCGACGACGCCTCGCCCGACGACTCCGCGGAGGCGGCCCGCGCCCTCGCGGCCTCCGACCCGCGCATCGAGGTCCACGTCCACGAACGGAACAAGGGCCACATCGCCACCTACAACGAAGGCCTCCTGGAATGGGCCGACGGCGACTACGCCGCCCTCGTGTCCGCCGACGACCGGCTCGTCCCCGGCGCCCTGGCCCGCGCCGCGGCCCTCCTCGACGCCCGCCCCGAAGCCGGTTTCGCCTACGGGCGGCCCCTGCGCTTCCGCCACGGCGGCCCGCTCCCGCACGCCCGGACCCGCAGCACCGGCACCGCCGTCTACCCCGGCCACTGGTGGCTGGAGCGGCGCTTCCGCGAGGGCACCGGCTGCATCACCTCCCCCGAGGTCGTCGTCCGCACCGCCCTCCAGCGCAAGGTCGGCGGCTACGACCCGCAGCTCCCGCACGCCGGCGACATCGAGATGTGGATGCGGCTCGCCGCCCACGCCGACGTCGGCTACGTCCGCGGCGCCGACCAGGCCTACTACCGGGTCCACGGCGGCAACATGTCCACCACCGACTTCGGCGGCCAGCTCGACGACCTCCGCCAGCGCCGGACAGCCTTCGACTCCGTCATCACCAAATGCGGGGACCTGCTGCCCGACAGGGACCGGCTGGCCGAGCAGGCCCGCACCCGCCTCGCCCGGTACGCGCTGCGCCGCGCCTACCGGGCGTACGACCGGGGGCGCACCGCGCTCGTCCCGGTCGACGAGCTGGAGGAGTTCGCGGCCGAGTGCCTGCCCGGCTACCGCGGGCTCGCCGAATACCGGGCCCTGAGGCTGCGGCGCCGCATCGGGGCGCGCGCCATGCCGTACCTCCAGCCGCTGGTGCTCTCGGCCGTCGCCGACCGGGGCCGCGAGTGGCTGTGGTGGCAGTCGTGGAAGCGGCGGGGCATCTGATGCACCACCGGCACCACCGGCACGGCACCCACGACCGGGACCGCCGCCTCGTGCGGCGGTCCCGGCCGCCGTCGGCGGACCGCTCAGCCGGCCGCCGCTCCCGACGGCACCCGCTCGGCCTGCCCTGCCCGCCGCCTCCGGCGCGCCGGCAGCCGGTCCGCCCACAGCGCCGCCGACACGCCGGCCACCACGGCCAGCAGCGCCACTCCGGCCAGTCCCCGGCTCCGGGTGCCGCGCTGCTCCGCCGCGGACGGCGGCACCAGCACGTCCACGCTCATCCGCGCCCCCGCCGGCACGCCCTGACCGTCCTGCATCGCCGCCACGCGGCGGCCGTACGCCTCGATCACCTTCCCGACCACCGCGTTCGCCACGGCCGGGTCCCGGTCCTCGGCCTGCACCTGCAGGGAGGGGATCAGATACCTCGGCGTGACGCTCGTACCGCTGTTGCGCGGCATCAGCCGGTACCGCCCGGCCACACCCGCCGCCCGGAGCTCCTCCCGCCCCGCGGCCGACTCCAGCTGCTGCACCGCGGCGTAGGAGACCGCGGCCAGCGGCGGCTGGAGGTTCGCCAGCTGGTTCGGATGCCGGCCCGTCACCGGAGGCTTCAGCACCACGATCGCCGAACTCACGTGGACCGGCTCCGGCCGCAGCACCGGCACGGCCCCCGCCGCGGCGAGCACCGCCGCCGCCAGCAGCACGTACCAGCGCCGACGCAGCGCGCGGGCCAACTCGCCTGGGGACACGGGCATTCCTTCCGTCCCGCACGATCCTCGCAGCCCCCGGCGCGCCCCGCCATCGGATCCGGCACCTTGCGGGGGCGGACGTGAACGTGCGGGAGATGGGCGGAGTGCTGCGCCGCCGCTGGTACGTGATGGCCTCCCTGACCCTCCTCGGCCTGCTCGCCGGCTTCCACCTGCACCGCTCGGTGCCCGTGGAGTACGAGTCGCAGAGCTCGATCGCCCTGCTCGACTCCACGGCGGTCGCCCAGCTCGCCCCGACCTTCGGCAACCCCCTCTCGAACGCCGGGGGTTCGCTCGTCGTCACCGCGGACGTCCTGATCCGCACCCTGTCGGGAGCTGACGCGGCGCGCGCCCTCCAAGGGCTCGGCGTGAGCGACCCGTACACGGTCGGCTTCGCCGCGAACGCCTCCGGCCCGATGCTCACCCTTTCGGTCACCGGCACCGACCGCGCCAAGGTCCTGGAGGAGACCAACACCCTCACCGCCTTCGCCGGAGAGCAGCTGACCGCCCTCCAGGCCGCCGCCGGCGTCCAGCCCGGCCACTTCGTGCAGACCGCTCCCGTGGTCCTGCCGCAGACGCCGGTGCCGCTCCTCAAGAGCCGCCACCAGCAGGTCCTCGCCGTGGTGATCGCCGGCACGGCCGCCGGATTCACCCTCTCCTTCGCCGCGGAGAGCGCCCTCACCGCCCGCCGCCGCAGGCGCACGCCCGCCGAAGGCGCCCCGGCTGCGCCCGGCCCCGCGGCGGACGCGGGCCGGACCGCCGTACGCAGCGGCCGCCCACGGGACCACAGCGGAAGCCGCCCCGACGCCACCGCGCTCCTCAGCGGCTACCTCGCCCTCGCCTTCTTCATCCCCTCCAACCTCACCCTGCCGGGCCTCGGCGGCGTCGGCACCCCCGCCAACGCGTACGCCCTCCTCTGCCTGTTCTGGTACCTGGCGAGCTGGCTGACCGGCCGCATCCGGCCCCCCGCCGCGACCCGGCTGCCCCGCACCGCCATGCTGGTGCTGGCGCTCGCCGTCCTCGGCTCCTACCTGGCGAACGCCACCCGCGGAAGCTCCCAGAAGGAAATCCTCGGCGCCGACCGCGGCCTCATCGGCCTGCTCGTGTGGGTCTCCCTCGTCGTCCTGGCGACCGCGGGCATCCACGACCGCTCCCGGCTGGACGTCCTCATGCGCCGCATGGTCGTCATGGGCGCGGCCGTCGCCGCCATCGGCTTCTACGACTTCTTCACCGCCACCAACATCGCGGACGGCATCACCCTCCCCGGCCTCCAGTCCAGCGTGCCGCAGATCGCCACCCTCGACCGCGGCTCCTTCACCCGGCCCCGCTCCACCACCGCCCAGCCCCTCGAATTCGGCGGCATGCTCGCGCTCCTGCTGCCGTTCGCCGTACAACAGGCCCTGGACCCGGCCCGCCGCACCCTCGCCCGCCGGCGGCGCTGGGCCCCCGTCGCCCTCATGGGCGGCGCCCTGCCGCTCACCGTTTCCCGCACCTCGATCATCGGGGTCCTGCTGGTGGTCCTGGTGATGGTGCCGCGCTGGAGGCCGGAGCGCCGGTGGGCCGCGATCGGCCTGCTGTGCGGAGCGGTCGCCGCGTTCAAGGTGGTGATCCCGGGGCTGATCGGCACCATCACCGCCCTGTTCGCCTCGTTCCTCTCGAACGGCGACAGCAGCACCCAGGCGCGCACCGTCAAGTACGGGGCGATCGTCCCCTACCTGGAGGAGCGCCCGCTCTTCGGGCGGGGCTTCGGCACGTTCACCCCGGACCTGTACTTCTTCACCGACAACCAGTACATGCTTACCCTCGCGGAGACAGGCCTCGCCGGGCTGGCCGCACTCCTGCTGCTCTTCCTCACCGGCATCCACCAGGGCGGCGCGATCCGCCGCCTGGCCCGCACCGAGAACGACCGCGAGCTGGGCCAGGCGTTCTTCGCGTCCGCCGTGGTCGCCCTCGTCATCAGCGCCACCTTCGACAGCCTCAGCTTCCCCATGTTCGCCGGGATGTTCTTCCTCACGCTCGCCGCGGGCGGCAGCCACCTCGGCTTCCTCCGGCGCGCGGCGCCGCAGCACCCCACCGTGGAGTCCCCATGCCCTCAGACCGCCCCCTGCCCTCAGACCGCCCCCTGCCCGCACCGGGCCCCGGACCGCGTACCGGTCCCGTAGCGGTCGTCGCCGTCACCTGGAACAGCGCCGGCGTCCTGCCCGCGTTCCTGGCGGCCCTGCCCGAGGGGATGGCCGGCACCGAATGGCGGCTCGTCGTCGCCGACAACGCGTCCGCCGACGGGACCCCCGACCTGCTCCGCCGGCTCGCCCCGGATGCGACCCTCGTCCAGACCGGCCGCAACGCCGGCTACGCGGCCGGCGTCAACGCCGCCCTCGCCGCCGCCGCGGCCTGGGACGGCGGCCCCCGCGCCGCCCTCGTCTGCAACCCGGACACCCGGATGCGGCCCGGCTGCGCCCGCCTCCTCCTCGACGCCCTCGACGCGCCCCTGTCGGGCGGCCGCCGCGTCGGCATCACCGTCCCCCTGCTCCACGACCCCGACGGCACGCTCCACCACTCGCTGCGCCGCGAGCCGCAGGTGACACGGGCGCTCGGCGAGGCCGTCATCGGCAACCGGCGTGCCGGGCGCTTCCCCCGGTGGAGCGAGCTCGTCACCGACCCGGCGGCGTACGGGCGGGCCACCGTCGCCGACTGGGCGACCGGAGCCCTCATGGCCGTCTCCCGGGACTGCCTCGACGCCTGCGGCCCCTGGGACGAGACGTTCTTCCTGTACTCCGAGGAGACCGAGTTCTGCCTGCGCGCCCGCGACCTGGGCTTCGCCACCCGCCTCGAACCCGCGGCCGCCGCCGTCCACCTCGGCGGGGACTCGCAGGCCTCCCCGCGGCTGTGGACCCTGCTCACCCTGAACCGGGTCCGCCTCTACGCCCGCCGGCACGGGGCCGCCGCGACCGCCGCCTTCCGCGCCGCCGTCCTGCTGCGGGAGGCCTCCCGCGCCGCGCTCGGCCGGGAGGCGAGCCGGGCCGCCGTCCGCGCCCTCGCAGGCCGCGCCGCCCTGCGGACCGCACCGCGGCCGTGACCCGCGCGACCGCCGCCGCCCCCGGTCAGCCGGCCGGCGGCGCGCCGTCCCAGGCGGTGTAGAAGCTCCCCGGGTTCACCAGGTACCGGACGGTCGCCCGCGGGACGTGCCGGACCTCGTGCCGCCGCGCGTAGCGGCGTACGAGCTCCCAGTCCTCCCGCGGCAGCACCTCCGGGGGGCGGCGCAGCCGGCTGAAGAACAGCGAACGGCTGCGGCGCGCCACGAACGCGTTGGTGTCGAGGAAGGCCTCCCGGGCGGCCCGGCGCCGGTCGAACGGCACCGACAGCACGTCCCGCTCCGTCCCGTCGGGCAGCACCCGGCGCAGCGCCGTGTAGACGGCGTCGGGCCCGCCGGGCCGCTCCAGCACGGCGAGGGCCTGCTCCAGGTGGTCGGGCTCCCACAAGTTGTCGTCGTCCAGGAACGCCACGTACCGCGAGCGGGACAGCCGTATCCCCACGTTGCGGACGACGCCCGCCGTGCCCGTGTTGCGGGCCAGGGAGACCGCGGACAGCCGCGGGTCAGCGGGCAGCGGGGGCAGGCCGGCGCCGTCGTCGACGACCAGGACGACATGGTCGCGGACCGTCTGGGCGAGGGCCGAGCGGACCGCGGCCCGCAGCGCCTCCGGGCGCCGGTGCGTGGCGATCACGGTGGCGACGAGGGCGGTGGGCGGCCGGCCCAGCAGGGCCGCGAGCCGGGCGGTCTCGGCGTCCTCCAGACGGCGCAGGCGCAGCGCCGAGGGGGCGAGGAGGAGCTTGTTGCGGGCTTCGAAGAGCACCAGCCAGCCGAAGGCCCGCTTGAGGAGCTCCCACGGGGCGCGGGCGATGCGGCGCATGTCGTCCTCTCGGGGCAGGGGTGTGCGCGGGGTCCGGGCGGTCGGGTCAGGGCGCGGGCAGCGGTGCGGGCACGGGCGTGGGCGAGGGGGCGGGTTCCGGGACGACCGGCTGTCCCTCGCTGGTGCGGTTGCCGCGCCACACGTTGCCCGCGCCGCCCGCGTTCCACGCGGCGACCTGCCCGTAGGCCCCGCCGTGCGGGTGGTACTGGGTGGAGAAGACGTTGTCCGTGACCTCGATGCCGGTGGCGCCTGGTCCGCCGCCGTAGAGGGTGTAGGCGCCGCCGGCGAGCCAGTTGCGGTCGACGACGACCGACGAGACGGTGCCGGTGTCGGCGAACAGCCCCACCGCCGCGGTGGCGCCGCGGTCCACGGGGACCGGGTTGAGGAGGGTGTTGTGCCGCAGCACGAGCCGCCCCTTGTTGCCGCCGCCGCTGATGACGGCGTCGGTGTGCTGCCACTCGCCGGTCTTGTTGCGGAACGGCACGATGTCGTGGACGTAGTTGTCGTGCAGATGGCCCTGGCCCATGGAGAGCGCGTTGCCGAAGACGGAGATGTCGCACCAGCCGACCTCGACCGAGTCGGTGCCCATGTTGGAGACGGCGTAGTTGGCGCCGCCGTTGTCCGGTCCCTTCCCGGGGACAGCGGTGATCTCGGTGTGCAGGATGCGCAGGTTCCGGAAGCCCGGGCGGAGGTTGACGCCCCACCAGTTGGTGGAGGTGATCCGGCTGTCGATGACGGTCACGTCGTCGGCGTAGACGTCCAGCGAGCCGCGGATGTCCCAGCCCCTGATCACCGTGCCGTCCTTCCTGACCGACATGTTGCCGGTGTCGTGCCGCTCCAGCGGGATCCGCGGACCGGTGGTGTGCTCGTCGGGGAACCCGCAGGCGCCGGGTGAAGGGCAGGGCCCCGCTGCCGCGGGGGCGGTGGACCGGAGCGGGGGAG
>NZ_RPSE01000096.1:0-18163 GCF_003949955.1 Streptomyces sp. WAC05292 | reverse complement strand
CCCGGGGACGGCCCCCGAGTCCGCCCCCGGAGCCCCGGCCGCCGCCGTGACCGTCTCCGCCGCGGACGCCGGGCAGGCCGCCGCCGCCCTCCAGGCGGTCCTCGCCGCGCAGACCGCCTCCGGCGCGGCCGCCGACCCGGCCCTCAAGGCCCTCCTCGACCAGCTCACCGCCGCCTCCCCGGCCGCCGGGCCGCCCGCCCCCGCCCCGCTGGGCGGCCTCGTCCTGACCCCGGAGGAGACGGCCCGCGTCGAAGCCGCCGCCGGGCTGCCCGTCGCCGACGTCTGGCCGCTCTCCCCGCTCCAGGAGGGCATGTACTTCCACGCCACCTACGACACCGGCGACGCCCTCGACGTCTACCTCTCCCAGGAGACCCTGGACCTCGACCACCGCCTGGACGCCGACCGGCTGCGCGCCGCCTGCCGGGCCCTCCTCGACCGCAACGCGAGCCTGCGTGCCGGATTCACCAGCGACGGCCTGCCCCGGCCCGTGCAGTTCATCGCCGACGGCGCCGAGATCCCGCTCACCGTGACCGACCTGGCCGGCCTCCCCGACGGCGAGCGGGACCGCCGGGTCGGGGAGCTGCTCGCCGCGGACCGCCGGCAGCGCTTCGACCTGTCCGCGCCGCCGCTGTGCCGGCTCCGCCTGATCCGGCTCGGCGACGGCCGCGACCGGCTCGTCGTCACCCACCACCTGATCCTGTGGGACGGCTGGTCCGCCTGGCTGTTCCTGGAGGAGCTGTTCACCCTGTACGAGCGGTCCGGCGACACCGCCGGCCTGCCCGCCCCCGGCTCGTACCGCGACTACCTGGCCTGGCTGGACCGCCAGGACACCACCCGCGCCGTCGGCGCCTGGCGCGAGGCCCTCGCCGGCTTCGAAGAGCCGACGCTCGTCGCCCCCGCCGGCCGCGACGCGGGCCCCGTCATCCCCGCCGACCACCACGCCGAGCTCTCCCGCGAGGCCGGCGACCGGCTGCGCGCCCTCGCTCGCCGGCACGGACTCACCCTCAACACCGTCCTGAACGCCGCCTGGGCGCTCGTCCTCTCCGCGATGACCGGGCGCGGCGACGTCGCGTTCGGCACCGCCGTCGCCGGGCGGCCCGCGGACGTCCCGAACGCGGCCGGCATCATCGGCATGTTCCTCAACACCGTCCCCGCCCGGGTCGCCTTCGCCCCGGACGAGCCGCTGCTCGACCTGCTGCGGCGCATGCAGTCCGAGCGCGCCGCCGTCATGCCGTACGAGTACGTGGGCCTCGGCACGCTCCAGCAGGAGACCGGCCACCGCCGCCTGTTCGACACCCTGTTCGTGCTGCGCTCCGCCGACGGCGAGGAGCGGGCCGCGGAACTGCGGCGCCGGCACGGCATCACCGGCGTGTCGAACGTGGACGGCACCCACTTCCCGCTCACCCTGATCGTCACGCCCGGGACCCGGCTGCGCGTCACCCTCGCGGCCCGCCCCGACCTCTTCGACGCGGAGGCGGCCACCGCCGTCCTCGGCCGGTTCACCACCGTCCTGGAACGGCTCGCCGCCCTCCTCGACGGCCCGGACGGCGCCCGCGCGCGGACCGCCGGCGTGGACCTGCTGCTGCCCGCGGAGCGCGCCGCCCTGACGGCCGGATGGGCGGGCAGCCGCGAGCCCGTGCCGAACGAGACCATCGCCGACATGCTGACCGCGCAGGTGGCCCGCACCCCCGACGCCGTCGCGCTCGTCTTCGGCGAGCGGGCCCTCACGTACGCCGAACTCGACGCGCACATCAACCGGATCGCCCGGCTCCTGCTCGCCCGGGGCGCCGGGCCCGAGAAGGCGGTGGCGCTCGCGCTGCCCCGCTCCATCGACATGGTCGCCGCCCTGTTCGCCGTCCTGCGCACCGGCGCCGCCTACCTGCCGCTCGACCTGGACCACCCGGCGGACCGGCTGCGGCTGATGGTCGAGGACACCGGGCCGCTGTGCCTGGTCTCCACCGCCGCCGTCGCCCCCACCCTGCGCGGCCCCGACGGGCCCGCCGCCCCCGAACTCCTCCTGGACGACGAGGCGGTGGCAGCCGAACTGGCCGCCCTGTCCGGCGCGGACATCGCCGACGCGGAACGGCCCGCGTTCGCCCGCGACGTCCCCGGCCGCCTGGAGCACCCGGCGTACGTCATCTACACCTCGGGCTCCACCGGCCGCCCCAAGGGCGTCGTCACCCCCTACCGGGGCCTGACGAACATGCAGCTGAACCACCAGAAGGAGATCTTCGACCCGGCCATCGCCTCCGCGGGCGGGCGGCGGCTGCGCATCGCGCACACCGTCTCCTTCGCCTTCGACATGTCCTGGGAGGAGCTGCTCTGGCTCGTCGAGGGCCACGAGGTCCACGTCTGCGACGAAGAACTCCGCCGCGACGCCGAGGCACTCGTCGCGTACTGCGACGCCCACCGCGTCGACGTCGTCAACGTGACGCCCACCTACGCCCAGCTCCTCATCGAGCAGGGCCTGCTCGACCACGACGAGGCGGCGGGCAGGCACCGGCCCGCGCTCGTCCTGCTGGGCGGCGAGGCCGTCCCCGACACCGTCTGGGACCGGCTGCGCCGCACCGACGGCACGTACGGCTACAACCTGTACGGGCCGACCGAGTACACGATCAACACCCTCGGCGGGTCGACCGCGGACAGCGCCACCTCCACCGTCGGCGTCCCGATCCGCAACACCCGCGCCCACGTCCTCGACGCCATGCTCCGGCCCGTCCCGCCGGGCTGCCCCGGCGAGCTGTACATCGCCGGCACCGGCCTGGCCCGCGGCTACCACGACCGGCCCGGCCTGACGGCCGAGCGGTTCACCGCCGACCCGTTCGGCGAGCCCGGCGAGCGCATGTACCGCACCGGCGACCTCGTCCGGCAGCGGCCCGACGGGCTGCTCGACTTCCTCGGCCGCACCGACGACCAGGTCAAGATCCGCGGCTACCGCATCGAACTCGGCGAGATCGCCGGCGCCCTGTCCGCGCACCCGGCCGTCGCCCACGCCGCCGTCGTCGTCCACGAGTCCGCCGGCACCAAGCGGCTCATCGGCTACGTCGTCCCCGAGGACGGCACGGACACCGGCGGAGAGCCCGGCGCGGGGCTGGTGCAGCGCCTGCGCGACCACCTGAAGGCCGGGCTGCCCGACTACATGGTCCCGTCCGCGCTCGTCACCGTCGCCACCCTGCCCCTGACCGTCAACGGGAAGCTCGACGTCCGGGCCCTGCCCGCCCCTGACTTCGCCGGGGACGCCGCCGGCCGCTCCCCGCGCACCCCGCGCGAGGAGACGCTGTGCGCCCTGTTCGCGGAGGTCCTCGGCCTGCCCGAGGGCAGCGTCGGCATCGACAGCGACTTCTTCGAGCTCGGCGGGCACTCGCTGCTCGCCACCCGCCTCGTCAGCCGCGCCCGGACCGCCCTCGACACCGAGCTGGCGATCCGCGACCTGTTCGAGGCGCCCACCGTCGCCGAACTCGTGGAGCGGGCCGACCGCGGCGCCGGAGCGGCCCGCCCCGCCCTGACCGCCGGGGAGCGCCCCGACGAGCTGCCGCTCTCCCACGCCCAGCAGCGGCTGTGGATGATCCAGCAGATCGAGTGCACCTCCGCCGCCTACAACTTCCCGCTGGTCATGCGGATACGCGGGGCACTCGACACCGATGCGTGGCGCGCCGCCCTCGCCGACGTCACCGACCGCCACGAGGCCCTGCGCACCGTCTTCTCCACGACGCCCGACGGCCGGGCCCTCCAGCGGGTGCTGCCGGCCGGCGAGGCCCGCCCGGTCGTGGAACCGGTCCGCGCCACGGAGGACGAGGTGCCCGGCATCGTCGACGAGGCCGTCGCCCGAACCTTCGACCTTGCCGTCGAACTGCCCCTGCGCGCCACCCTCGTGGAGCTCGGACCCGAGGACCACGTCGTCGTCCTGCTGCTGCACCACATCACCACCGACGAGTGGTCGGACCGCCCCTTCCTGCGCGACCTGGCCACCGCCTACACGGCCCGCACCCGCGGCGAGGCCCCCGCGTGGGAGCCGCTGCCGGTGCAGTACGCCGACTACGCGCTCTGGCAGCAGCGCCTCCTCGGCGACCCGGCCGACCCCGGCAGCCTGGCCGCCCGGCAGCTCGACCACTGGCGCACAACCCTGGCCGGCGCGCCCGAGGAGCTGGACCTGCCCACGGACCGGCCCCGGCCCGCCCGCCCGGCGTTCACCGGCGCCGAACTCGACCTCTCCTTCGACGCCGACACCCACGAGGCGCTCAGGCGGCTCGCCCGCGACACCGGCGCCAGCATGTTCATGGTCGTCCACGCGGCCGTCGCCGCCCTGCTGCACCGCATGGGCGCGGGCACCGACATCCCGCTCGGCGCGCCCATCGCCGGCCGCGGCGACGAGGCCCTGGACGAGCTGGTCGGCTTCTTCGTCAACACCCTCGTCCTGCGCACCGACCTCGGCGGCGACCC
This sequence comes from Streptomyces sp. WAC05292, assembly GCF_003949955.1. Lineage (NCBI taxonomy): Bacteria > Bacillati > Actinomycetota > Actinomycetes > Kitasatosporales > Streptomycetaceae > Streptomyces > Streptomyces sp. WAC05292. The sequence goes on along the minus strand of NZ_RPSE01000096.1, from coordinate 13,723 downwards.
CTCCTTCACGGAACTCCTCGCCCGGGTCCGCGAGACCGACCTGGCCGCGTTCTCGCACGCGGACGTGCCCTTCGAAGCCGTCGTCGAGGCGCTCAACCCGACGCGCTCGCTCTCCCGCAACCCGCTCTTCCAGGTCATGGTCGGCTACCACGCCCGCACCGGTGACGAACTGGCGCTGCCCGGCCTCGACATCGCGTACGTGCCGTACCGCACCCGCTCCGCCAAGTTCGACCTGGTGTTCAGCTTCACCGAGCACACCCCGGCCGACGGCGGCACCGGCTCCCTCGGCTGCCGCCTGGAGTACGCCACCGAGCTGTTCGACCCGGAGAGCGCGAAGGAGCTCGGCGACCGGCTCCGCCGGCTGGTCACCGCCCTCGCCGCCGCACCCGAACGGCCCCTGTCCCGGGCCGAGATCCTCGACGACGCCGAGCGCCGGCTCGTCCTGGAGGGCTTCAACGGGCTGCCCCGCGAGGTCGAGGAGGCGTCCTTCCCCGACCTGTTCGCCCGGCGGCTCGCCGAGCGGCCCGACGCCGTCGCCGTCGTCGACCGGGCCCGCTCGGTCACGTACGCGCAGCTCGACGCCCGCGCCAACCGCCTCGCCCGGCTCCTCGCCGCGCACGGCGTCGCCGCCGAGAGCACCGTCGGCGTGGCCGTGCCCCGCTCCGTGGACACGGTCGCCGCCGTGCTCGCCGCCCTGAAGCTCGGCGCCGCCTTCCTGCCGCTCGACCTCGCCCACCCCGCCGACCGCCTCGCGTACATGATCGAGGACTCGGGTGCGGCCCTCGTCGTCGGCACCGAGCCGGTCGCCGGGAAGATCCCCGACGTGCCGGGCGTCCCCGTCGTGCTCCTCGACGCCCCCGACACCGCCGCCGCCCTCGACGCACTCCCCGACGGGCCGGTGCAGGACGGCCCGATCGCCCTCGACCAGGCCGCGTACGTGATCTACACCTCCGGCTCCACCGGCCGCCCCAAGGGCGTCGTCGTCCCCCACGAGGGCGTCTCCAGCCTCGTCGCGACCGCCGTCGACCGCATGGGGCTGCGCCCGGACAGCCGCGTCCTGCAGTTCGCCTCGATCGGCTTCGACGTCTTCGCGTTCGAGCTGGCGATGGCCCTGTGCCACGGCGGCCGGCTCGTCCTCGTCACCGACGAGGCACGGGTCGCCGGACCGGCGCTGACGGACTTCCTCGCCGAGCAGCGGATCACCCACATGATCCTGCCGCCGTCGCTGGTGTCGGCGCTCCCGCCCGGCTGCGCACTCCCCGAGGGGTCGACCGTCCTCGTCGGCACGGAGACGGTGCCGCCGGACCTGTTCGAGCGGTTCGGCGCCACCGCCCACCTGATCTGCGCGTACGGGCTCACCGAGGCGACCGTCAACTCCACCCTGTGGCCCGCCCGCGAACACGGCGGCACCCCGGCCGGCCGCGTCCCGATCGGCCGCCCCGACCCCAACACCCGCGCCTACGTCCTCGACGAGCACCTGCGGCCCGTCCCGCCCGGCGTGGTGGGCGAGCTGTACATTGCCGGACGCGGCCTCGCCCGCGGCTACCTCGGCAAGCCCGCCCTGACCGCGGAGCGCTTCACCGCCGACCCGTACGGCGCCCCGGGCAGCCGCATGTACCGCACGGGCGACCGGGCCCGCTGGCGCCGCGACGGCAACCTCGACTTCCTCGGCCGGGTCGACACCCAGGTCAAGGTGCGCGGCTTCCGCATCGAGCTCGGCGAGATCGAGGCGGCCCTCACCGGCCACCCCGCGGTCGCCCAGGCCGCCGTCCTGCCCGACCGCGACGGCGACATCGTCCGCCTCGTCGGCTACGCCGTCCCCGAACCCGGGGCCGACCCCGACCCGCAGGAGCTGCGCGCCCACGTCGCCGGGCTGCTGCCCGAGTACATGGTGCCCGCGCTCGTCGTCCCGCTCGACGGCCCGCTGCCGCTCACGCCCAACGGCAAGCTGGACCGCAAGGCGCTGCCCGCCCCCGACTGGTCGGCGATGACCGGCGACGCCCGCCCGGCCGACGAGACCCAGGCACGCCTCGCCGCACTGTTCTGCGAGATCCTCAAGCTGGACACCGTCGGAGTGCACGACAACTTCTTCGCGCTCGGCGGCCACTCGATGGCCTCCATGCGGCTCCTGGGCCGCATCCGCACCGAGTTCGGCGTCGAACTCGGCATCCGGGACGTCTTCGACGCCCTGACCGTCGCCGGCCTCGCCGGCAAGCTCGCCGGGGCGGCGGCCGCCCGACCGGCACTGCACGCCGCCGCGCCCGCCGACGGGCCGCTGCCGCTCGCACCCGGCCAGCGCACGCAGTGGCAGGCCTACCGCCGCAATCCCGGCTTCGACCACGCCCTGGCCCTGCGCTCCGCCGACGGCTTCGACACGGACGCGCTCACCGCGGCCCTCGCCGACGTCACGGCCCGCCACGCACCGCTGCGCACCGCCTTCACCGAACACGACGGTGCCGTCCACCAGCGGCCCGTCGACGCACCGGCCCCGGTCGCGGAGGAATGCGCCGACCCGGACGCCCGCCTGCGCGAACTCGCCGCCGCAGCACCCGACCTGGAACGGGAGGCCCCGCTGCGGGCCCACCTGCTCACCGGCCCCGACGGCAGCCAGGCCCTGCTGCTCGCCCTGCACTACCTCGCCGCCGACGAATGGTCCGTCGTCCCGCTGTTCCGCGACCTCACCACCGCCTACGCGGCACGCAGGGAGGGCCGGGCCCCCGACTGGCAGCCGCTGCCCGTGTCGTACGCGGACTACACCCGCTGGGCCCACGAGGTCCTCGGCGACCCCGCCGACCCCGACAGCCGCGGCGGCCGGCAGCTCGCCTACTGGCGGGAGACCCTCGCCGGCGCCCCGCGGATGCTGGCGCTCCCGGCCGACGGGCCGCGGCCGGCCGCGGCGGACCCGGCGGGACGGCCCGCGGGATACGTCCCCCTCGTCCTCGACGAGGAGCTCCACACGGCCGTGGACGAGCTGGCCCGCGCCACCGGCACCAGCATGTTCATGGTGCTGCACGCCGCCCTCGCGGCCCTGCTCACCGGACACGGCGCCGGCACCGACCTGCCCATCGGCACGATGGTCGCCGGCCGCACCGACGACCGGCTCGCCGACCTCGTCGGCAGCTTCCTCGGCACGGTCGTGCTGCGCACCGACACCGCGGGCGACCCGACCTTCACGGAACTGCTCGGGCGCGTACGGGAGACCGTGCTCAGCGCCCTCGACCGGCAGGAGGTCCCGTACGACGAGGTCGCCCGCGCCACCGGCCTGCCCGCCGAGGGGCCGCAGGTGATGGTGGTCCACCACGAGCAGGCCGACCTGGGCCTGCTGGAAGGCGGGGCGGGCTCCCTGGAGGCCGTGCCGACCGGCCGGACCAGGGCCGACCTGACCCTCGGCTTCCACGAGCCGCGCGGCGACGGCCCCGTCCACTGCGCCCTGATCCACGCCACCGACCTGCTCGGCACCGCCAAGGCCCGGCGGCTCGCCGACGAACTGCTCCGGCTGCTGCACACCGTGGCAGCCCGTCCCGAACAGCCGCTGTCCGAGCTGTTCACCGCACCGTCCCAGAGGAGTGACACCGCATGAGCACCAACCCGTTCGAGGACCCGCAGGGCACCTTCCTGGTCCTGGTGAACGACGAGAACCAGCACTCGCTGTGGCCGTCCTTCGCCGAGGTCCCGGCCGGCTGGCGCACCGCCGCCGGCCCCGACACCCGCGAGGCGTGCCTGGCGTACGTGGAGGAGCACTGGACGGACCTGAGGCCCGCGAGCCTCGCCGCCGTCCAGCCCTGACCCACCGGCCCGCCCGCACCGACGCCGCCGCCCGCGGAGGACCCCCCTCCGCGGGCGGCGGCGCGGCCTGCGGATCAGCAGGCCCCACGCATGGCCGGTGTTCGGCGTGAGCCGAAGCATCGAGCCGCCGTCCGGTAAAGTGCGCCTCTTCGGGCGCCGTCGGGTCCCGGAGTCCCAAGGGTGTGTCGATGACGCCTGGTGCCCTGCGCTTCGTGTGGAGCCTGCCCTCCGAGGACGCCCTGGCCGGATGGCGAGCCCTGTGGTGGACCGTCGGGCCGAACCGCGAACTCGCGGTCGTGCTGGTCCACGAACGGAGCCTGACCCGCTCCCCGTACACCAGGGGATGGGTCGGCTGGCACGTGACCGCTCCGTGCGACGGCGTACTGGTCGTGATCTCGGACGGGGTGGAGCACCGCACTCCGGTGACCGGCCTCACGGCGCACACCGGCCACCTGGCCCTGCTCTCGTGGTCGCGGTTCCTGCTGGCCTCCTCCCGTGCACATCGCGACAGGACGGGGAGGTGGGAGAGCAACGCGACGGTGTACTCCCGAGGGGGCTACCCGGTGGATCACCTCTGCATCGGCGACGACATCGACTACGTCCTCACCGACCGCGACGGCGGCATCTGGACTTCACACGGTGACGAGGGCATTCACGGAGGCCACCCCGCGTCCAGTGAGGGATTGGCCCGCTGGGACACCGACGGCACCCGGACCTGGGGCCCTCTGGGCCGACAACGGCTCCCTGTGCTGCCCCTCGGAGGGATCGCGGGCGCCACCGAGGGCGACGTGGCCTGGCTGGGCTGGTTCAGCCACGAAGGTTCCTTCCTGTCCCGGGTCGACCCCTCCGCCGGCGGCACCACCAGCTACCGCCACCCCTTGAGGGACTCCGACGGCATCGCCGTACGCGGCACCCGGATGGTCCTCAGCCACGAGTTCCGCAACAGACCCGGCATCGAGCTGAACCGCGCCGAACTCGTCGACGGCGCCTGGGTGATCACCTCCCGTGAGCGACTCCTGCTACCGGAGCCGGTGACCAGGCGCTGCGTTCAGGGACGCGATGGTGTTCTCTGGATCCGCGGCGGCGACACCTGGATGCAGTGCGAGGTCTGAGCCGCCGGGTGGCGACGCCACGGCAGTGCTGGCCGCGGCCATTCGTCGACGGCTGCGACCAGCACTGTCGCCTCAACGGCGGCAGGGCCGCCGGTCAGATCACCGCGTCCGCCGACAGATGGTCATCAGCCGCGCCGGCCTGCGTACGGTCCGCGGGAGGGACCGGGGTCGGCTTCGCCGAGGCGGGCGCGGGGGCGTCCGCGCTCCGGCGGCTGTTCGACCAGGCCGCCCACAGCGCCGCGTAGCGGCCGCCCGCCGCGACGAGTTCGTCGTGCGTGCCCGTTTCGACGACCCGGCCGCCGTCCAGGACGACCACGCGGTCCGCCGCCGCGGCCTGCGGCAGCCGGTGGGCGACCAGGAGGCCCGTACGGCCCTCCAGGGCGCGCGCGGCCGCCTTCTCCAGGACCCGCGCGCCCGCGCTGCCCGCGTCGGCGGTCGCCTCGTCCAGGATCGCGACGGGCGGGTCGGCGAGCACGAGCCGGGCGAGCGCCAGGTGCTGGGCCTGCGCGACGGTCAGCCGGTGGCCCCCCTCGCCGACCACGGTCGCGAGACCGTCCGGCAGGGCCTCCGCCCACTCCAGGGCCCCCACCCGGTCGAGTGCGCCGCGCAGCTCCGCGTCCGTGGCCTCCGGCCGGGCCAGCCGCAGGTCCTCGGCCAACGGGCCCGCGAAGACGTGCACCTCCTGGCTGATCAGGGCCACGGCCCTGCGTACGCCCTCCGGGCCCAGTTCGCCGACGTCGACCCCGCCGAGGGAGATCGTCCCGGTCGCGGGCGTGTGCACGCCGGCGATGACCTTCGCCAGGGTGGTCTTGCCGGCGCCGCTGGCGCCGACCAGCGCCACCCGCTCACCGCTGCGCACGTCGAGGTCGACGCCGCTCAGGACGGGCCGCCCGTCGGCGTACGCGTGGCCGAGCCCGGTCACCTTCACCGCGCCGTCGGCCGGGACGCTCCCGCCCCGCGGCGCCGGCTCGGCCGGCAGGTGCGCGACGCCGACGAGGCGGGCGAAGCTCGCGCCCGCCGACTGGGCGTCGTCGAGGAGGAACAGCGCGGCGTTGACGGGGTTGAAGAGGCTGTGGAAGTACAGGGCGGCCGCGGTGGCCGTGCCGATGGTGACGGAGCCGTTCCGGACGAGCAGGAAGCCGGTGCCGAGCATGGCGGCTAGCCCGGTGTACTCGGCCAGGTTCAGCCGGGAGAAGAAGCCGGTGACGATGTGCAGCCCGCGCATCGCCACGTCGCGCGCGGCGCCCGACCGGTCGGCGAGCAGGGCGGTGTGCCGTTCGGTCAGCCGGAAGGCGCGTACGGTGCGCACCCCGCCGATGCTGTCGAGCAGCTGGTGCTGGAGGGCGCCGGTGGCGACGCGGTGTTCGGCGTACACGGGTGCCGCGCGGCGCAGGTACCAGCGGACGGACAGCGCCTGGACGGGTACGGCGAGCAGGGCGGCGAGGAGGAACCGCCAGTCGAGGACGGCGAGTCCGACGAGGGTGAGGAGGATGGTGAGCGCGGAGCGGGTGAACTCGGGCAGGGCCTGCCGCACCGACTTGGCGATCACGGCGACGTCGCTGGTGACGCGGGAGACGAGGTCTCCGGACCCGGCTGCCTCGACGCGTTCGAGGGGCAGCCGCAGCGCCCGTTCGATGAACCGCTCGCGCACGGCGGCGAGCACGGTCTCGCCGAGCCGTGCCACGAGGGCGCCGCCGAACGCGGCGGCGGCGCCGCGGGCCAGCGCGACCACGACGAGCAGGACCAGCGGGAGCGTCAGGGCCCGCGGCCCCTCCTGGTCGACGACCAGGTCGACGATGTGGCCGAGCAGCGGGGCGGTGAGCAGGCCGATCGCGGTCCCGACGACCAGGACGAGGACGGCGCCGGCGGCGAGGGCCCGGTGGCCGCGCAGGATGGTGCGGAGCGCCGCCAGGCTCTCGGCGCCGCCTGCGGTGGGCAGGAGCGTGCGGTCCGTGCGGTCCGTGCCTTCGTGCGCGGTGGTCCCGCTCATGTCCGTGTCCCTCTCCGTCCCCGGTTCGGCGGGGCTCGTGCGGTCCTCGTGTACGGCGGTCATGCGAGCACCGCCGTGCGGTAGGCCTCGTCGGTGGCGGCGAGTTCGGTGTGCGCGCCGGCGGCGGTGACGGTCCCCCCGTCGAGGACGACGACCCGGTCGGTCTCCGCGAGGAGGGCCGGGCTGGTCGTGATCAGGACGGTGGTGCGTCCCCGGCGGACCTCCCGCAGGCGGGCGGCGATCCGGGATTCGGTGACGGTGTCCACGGCGGTGGTCGGGTCGTGCAGGACGAGGACGGGGCGGTCGGCGGCGAGGGCCCGGGCGAGGGCGACGCGCTGGCGCTGCCCGCCGGAGAGGGACCGGCCGCGTTCGGCGAGGACGGTGTCCGCCCCGTCGGGGAGCAGCGCGGCGACCTCGTCCGCGGTGGAGGCGGCCAGGGCTGCGTCGACGGCGCCGGCGGCGGAACCTGCGGCGCCCGCCCGTACGTTGTCCAGGAGGCTGGCCTCGAACAGGTCGGCGTCGTGGTGGGCGACGAGGACGGAGCGGCGCAGCAGGTCGGGGTCGAGTTCCGTCAGGGGCACGCCGTCGAGTTCGACGCGTCCGCCGGCCGGGTCGGTCTCCCGGGCGAGGGCGAGGAGCAGGTCGTGTGCGGCGGCCGGGTCCCGGGTGACGACGCCGGTGAGGCTTCCGGCGGGGAGGTCGAGGTCGACGCCGCGCAGGGCGCCGAGGCGGACGTCCCGCAGCCGGAGGTGCCCGGCGGCGGCGCCCGCACCGGCGGGCGCCCGTTGCCCGCCGTCGACGGCGGCGGGGGAGGCGAGGACCTCGGCGATCCGCCGAGCGGAGGCGCGCGCCTGGGCGAACTCGGCGTTGGAGTAGGCCAACAGCTGGAAGGGGCCGAGGAGGAACTGGGCGAGGCCGACGGCGGCGACCAGGTCGCCGACGCTGATGCCGCCGCTCATCGCGAGGTAGGCGCCGGCGATGCCGATGGCCGCGATGAACACCCCGGTCAGGGCGAGCAGCGCGCCCTCGTGCCCGGCGCGGCTGCGGGCCGCGCGCAGTGCTGCGGCGAGGGAGTCCTGGCTGGTGGTGCGGTAGCGGGCCACGGCGGCCGCCTCGGCGCCCATGCCCTTGAGGACGCGCAGCCCGGAGACGAGGTCGGCGGCGACGCCGGAGGCGTGCGCGGCGCTCTCCTGTTCGGCCTCGCTGCGCCGCTCCAGGGGCCGGCTGATGCGGTGCCCGAGCCACAGCAGCGGCGGGATGCCGAGCAGGACGAGCAGGCCGAGCGGCACGGAGATCCGCAGCAGGGCGACGGCGCTGACGGTGAGGGCGGCGACGGCCGCGCAGCCGTAGGGGAGGACGGTGGCGACCGAGCCGACGCGGCGGGCGTCGTTGGTGGCGATGCTGGTGAGCGCGCCCGGCAGCCGGTTCGCGTCGGCGCCGCCGCGCGGGTCGAGCACGCGGGCGCCGAGTTCGAGGCGGAGCCGGTGCGCGGCGTGCTCGCCGGCCCCTTCGGCGATCCTGGCACTGGTCCGGTAGCAGGTGGACAGCACGAGGAAGAGGACGCCGAGCACCAGGAGCCAGCGCAGCAGCGACGGCGCGGACCCGGTGGCGACCGCCGTGTCGATGGCGGCGCCGATGACCACGGGCACCAGCGCCTCGCACCCCTGGTGGGTCATGCCGAGCAGGGAGGCAGAGACCACTCTGCGGCGCTGTCCCCTGATCGCCCGGCGGAGGACGAGCCCCCCGGTCGGTCCTCCAACTGGTGGCATGTGACCCTCCATCCGGAGCTTGGGAAGTTAGGTAAGGCTACTCTAAGAAATCGGTCGTCCATGCGGCGCCCGAACGTCTCTGCGGTCACGGGTCGCGGGTCCATCTCGCCCTGCTTTCACGCACGTTGACCCGCCCTCCACGTTCGGTTAGCCTCGCCTAAGTTGCAAGCCTCATGTGTGCGAGTCGCCGCCCATCCCTACAGCACACGAACGAACGCCGTACGCGTGCACCGCCGTCAGGGGGAAAAGTCGTTGCCGGTCGAAACGCAGGCGGTGTCCCCGGAGGAGGCCGCCCCCGCCGTCGTGCCCGCGGCGCGCGGCACAGCCACCGCCCTGCGGGGCGCGGGACTGCTCGCCGTACTCGCCGCGCTGGTCCTCGTGTCGCTCCTCGGCGTGTGGACGGGCACGCGGGGCCTGCCGTTCACCGAGGTCTGGAGCGCGCTGTGGCACCCGGACGGATCAGAGACCTCGATCATCATCCACGACTACCGCATCCCCAGAACCCTCCTCGGCCTCCTCGTCGGCGCCGCCCTCGGCCTCTCCGGGGCGCTGATGCAGGCGCTGACCCGCAACCCGCTCGCCGAGCCGGGCCTCCTCGGCATCAGCCTCGGGTCGTCCGCCGGGGTCGTCGTCGCGCTCGCCTTCCTCGGCATCGGCTCCGTCCTCGGCTACGTGTGGTTCGCGTTCGCCGGCGCCGCCCTCGCCTCGGTCGTCGTCCACCTGCTGGGCTCCTCGGGGCGCAAGGTCGCCACACCGGACCGCCTGGTCGTCGCCGGCGCGGCGGTGACCGCCGTGCTCTACGCCTTCAACTCGGCCGTCCTGCTGCTGAACCCGAGCGCCTTCGACCAGTTCAGGTTCTGGACGGTCGGCTCACTCGCCGGCCGCTACCTCGACGTCGTGTACGTGATCCTCCCGTTCATCGCCGCCGGCCTGTTCATCGCCCTGCTGCTCGGCCCCTCGCTCAACGCCCTCGCCCTCGGCGACCAGATGGGCCGCGCCCTCGGCGTCAACGTCCACCGGACGCGGATCCTCGGCGCCGTCGGCGTCATGCTGCTGTGCGGCGCCGCCACGGCCGCCGCGGGGCCGATCGCCTTCGTCGGGCTCGTCGTCCCGCACATCGCCCGGTTCGTCGTCGGCCCCGACCAGCGCTGGGTCCTCGCGTACTCGATGCTCCTCGCGCCCGTCCTGCTCATCGGCGCGGACATCGCCGGCCGCGTGATCGGCGCCCCCGGCGAGATCCAGGTCGGCATCGTCACCGCCTTCATCGGCGCCCCCGTGTTCCTGGCCCTGTGCCGTCGCCGAAAGCTGGTCATGCTTTGAGCCGTGTACGCCAGGCGGAGCCGGCATCCGCCGCGAAGTCCCCTGCCCCGGCGGGCCGGTTCGTCCACCGGCCCGGCGTGATCACCGGAACGGTGCTGCGCATCCCGGGGGCTCGCGGGGTGTCCGTACGGGTCCGGGGCAGGGGGGTGGCGGTGACCGCCGCGATCCTCCTCGCCCTGCTCGCCGTCATGCTCGTCTCGCTCGCCACCGGCGACTACGAGCTCACCGTCGCCGAGGTCCTGCGGGCCCTCACCGGCGGCGATTCCGGCGGCGCCGGCTTCGTCGTCAACACCCTCCGCCTGCCCCGCCTGCTGACCGCGGTCGCGGTGGGCGCCGCCCTCGCGGTCAGCGGCGCCCTCCTGACCAGCCTCACCGGCAACGCCCTCGGCAGCCCGGACATCATCGGCTTCACCAACGGCTCCGCCGTCGGCGCGCTCACCGTCATCATCGTCCTGCACGGCAGCATGGCCCAGATCGCCTTCGGCGCGCTGATCGGCGGCCTCGCCACCGCCGCCGCCGTCCACCTCCTCATGCTGGGCCGCGGCCTCCACGGCTTCCGGCTCGTCGTCATCGGCATCGGCGTCAGCGCGCTGCTGCTCGCCGTGAACTCGTACCTGATCACCCGCGCCACCTTCCAGGAGGCCCTGGAAGCCCAGGCGTGGCTGATCGGCAGCCTCGGCAACCGGGGCTGGACGCACGCGGGCGCCATCCTCCTCGCGGTCGCCGTCCTCCTCCCGCCCGCCTTCCTCCTCTCCCGGCGCCTGTCCATGGTCGAGATGGGCGACCTCACCGCCACGGCCCTCGGCGTGAACGTCACCCGGACCCGCGCCGTGCTGCTCCTCGTCAGTGTCGCCCTGGCCGCCTTCGCCACCGCGGTGACCGGCCCCATCTGGTTCGTGGCCCTGGCCGCACCCCAGCTCGCCCGCCGTCTGACCCGCGCCGCCGGCCCGGCCCTGCTGCCGGCCGCGCTCATGGGCGCGCTGCTGCTCGCGGCGAGCGACCTCGCCGCGCAGCGCCTGTTCGCGCCGGCCCTCCTCCCCGTCGGCACGGCCACCGGCACCATCGGCGGGCTGTACCTCATCTGGCTGCTGATCACCGAGTCGCGAAAGAGCCGCGCATGACTGGAACGAACCTCCCGACGCCCCGGCTCCGCGCCGAGGACCTGACGCTCTGCTACGACCAGCGGACGGTGGCCACCGACCTCGGCGTCGACATCCCCGACCACTCCTTCACCGTGATCATCGGGCCGAACGCCTGCGGCAAGTCCACGCTCCTCAAAGCCCTCGCCCGGATGCTCCGCCCCCGCCACGGCCGGGTCCTCCTCGACGGCGCGGCGATCTCCTCGTACCGCTCGCGCGAGGTCGCCCGCCGCATCGGACTGCTCCCGCAGACCTCCACCGCGCCCGGCGGCATCACCGTCGGCGACCTCGTCGCCCGCGGCCGCTACCCGCACCAGGGGATGCTCAGGCAGTGGTCCGCCGAGGACGAGGCGGCCGTCGTCGAGGCGATGCGGCAGACCGGCGTCCTGGAGCTGGCGGACCGGCCCGTCGACGACCTCTCCGGCGGCCAGCGCCAGCGCGTCTGGCTGTCCATGGTGCTCGCCCAGCAGACGTCGCTGCTCCTCCTGGACGAGCCCACCACCTACCTCGACATCGCCCACCAGGTCGACGTCCTCGACCTGTGCGCCGAACTCCACGCCCGCAAGGGCCACACCGTCGTGGCCGTGCTGCACGACCTCAACCAGGCGTGCCGCTACGCCACCCACCTGATCGTGATGCGCCCCGGCGGCACGATCGCCGCGCAGGGCGCCCCCGCCGACGTCATGACCGCCGAACTCGTCGAGGACGTCTTCGGGCTGCCCTGCCGCATCATCGACGACCCCGAGACCGGCACGCCCCTGATGGTGCCGGCCGCACCCAGGCGGTTCGCGCCGGAGGACCCCGAAGACACCGGGGACGGCGCCCCGGCCGCCGCCGCCGACGCCGTGATGGCCGAACCCCGCTAAGGACGGACAGCGCATGATGCTGTGCACGAGGCTGACGAACGCGAACATCCTCACCATGGACCCCGCCCACCCGGTCGCCCGCGACCTGGGCATCTGGCGGGGCCGCATCGTCGGCCTGGACGAGGCCGTCACCTCCCTGCCCGCCCGGGAGGTCGTCGACCTGCAAGGGGCCACCGTGCTCCCCGGGTTCATCGACAGCCACGTGCACCTGTCGTGGACGGGCCTGAAGGCCCGCACCCCGAGCATCGCCGGCCTCAGCCGCGTCGACGACGTCCTCGCCGCCATCGACGGCGCCGTCGACCGCTCGCGCGGGGCCGGTGCCTGGGTCGGCATCGGCGGCTACGACCAGCGGGCCCTCGGCCGGCACCTGACCGCCGCCGAACTCGACACGGTCAGCCGCGGGCGCCGCCTCTTCCTCATGCACGACTCCGGGCACGCCTGCGTCGTCAACAGCGCCGTGCTCGCCATGCTCCCGGCCGACGTCCCCCACGAGGACGGCCTCCTCGTGGAGAGCGCCATGGGCGCCGTACGGAGGCTGCGGCTGCCGTACTCCCAGGCCGACCTCGCCGATGCCATCGAGCACGCCGGCCGAGCCTGCCTGGCCGAGGGCATCACGGCCTGCGCCGAAGCCGGCATCGGCGGCGGCCTCCTCGGCCACAGCCCCGTCGAGCTGGGCGCCTACCAACTCCTGCGCGACGAGGGCCGGCTGCCGCTGCGCGTCCAGCTCATGCCGGGCGGAGACACCCTGAGGCCGGCCGCGGCCCACGAGCACGACGGCATCCCCCGCGCGCTCGACCTCGGCCTGCGCACCGGTTTCGGCGACGACTGGCTCTCCGTGGGCGCGCTGAAGATCTACACCGACGGCGGCATGATGGCACGGACGGCCGCACTCACCGAGCCGTACGAGGGGATGGACGGCCGCACCGGGCAGCTCCAGGACGACCCGGAGCGGCTCACCGCCCTCATCGTGGACGGACACCTCGGCGGCTGGCAGCTCGCCGTCCACGCCATCGGCGACCGGGCCGTCGACCTCGCCCTCGACGCCCTGGAGCGGGCGCAGGAGCTGCGGCCGCGGCCCGGCGCGCGCCACCGCATCGAGCACGCCGGCCTGGTCCGACCCGACCAGCTTCCGCGCTTCGCACGCCTCGGGGTCAGCGCCGTCGTGCAGCCCAACTTCCTGCGCTACTTCGGCGACGACTACGCCGCGGTCATGGGGGAGCGCCGTGCGCCGTGGATGTACCGGGGCCGTGGCTTCCTCGACCACGGGGTGGTGCTCGTCGGCAGCTCGGACCGGCCGGTGACGGACGGCTCGCCGCTGCGGGCGGTCCAGTTCATGGTCGAGCGCGCCTCCACGTCGGGCGCCCCCGTCGGCCCCGGCGAGGCCGTCACGGTCGAGGAGGCCCTGTACGCCTACACGGTCGCCGGGGCGTATGCCTGCCGCTGGGACGACAGCGCCGGCAGCCTCACCCCGGGCAAGCGGGCCGACCTGGTGATCCTCGGCGACGACCCGCGCCGGGTCGAGGCTTCCCGGATCGGGGACATCGAGGTCGTGACGACCGTCGTGGACGGCCGGGACACGAAAGAGGCCTGGGTGAAGTAGGCGGGGCGGGTGCTCGGGGCGTGGGGCGCCCTCCGGTTTGGCCCCACAGGCAAGGTAAGGCTAACCTAATTTTCGCATCCTCCGCCGGAGTTGCGCGGCACCCCGGCCTCGCCGGGCGCTCCCGGCTCCCCGGGAGCCACC
>NZ_RPSE01000095.1:0-18186 GCF_003949955.1 Streptomyces sp. WAC05292 | reverse complement strand
CGCAGGAGCCGCCCCCGCAGGAGCCGCCCCCGCAGGAGCCGCCGCCCGCGGAGGGCTCCGCCGGGCAGGCCCCGGCACCGGGGCGATAGCGTCCGGCCATGGCCGAGATTTCCGCTGCCCCCGCAGAAACGGTGACGATCCGCCGTGCCCGTACCCGTGATGTCCGCTCACTGCGCCGGCTGCTGGACCAGTACGTGCACCAGCGGATCCTCCTCGACAAAGCCCCCGTCGTCCTTTACGAGGACATCCAGGAGTTCTGGGTCGCGGAACGCGACTCCGACGGCCTGGTCGTCGGCTGCGGCGCTCTCCACGTCATGTGGGAGGACCTCGCCGAAGTACGCACTCTCGCCGTCGACCGCGAGGTGAAGGGGGGCGGTGTCGGCCACCGCCTGCTCGTGCAGTTGTTGGAGACCGCCCGCGCCCTCGGCGTCAGCCGGGTTTTCTGCCTCACCTTCGAAGTGGACTTCTTCGCGAAGCACGGCTTCGTCGAGATCGGGGAGACCCCGGTCGAGACCGATGTCTACATGGAGCTCCTCCGTTCCTATGACGAGGGCGTCGCCGAGTTCCTTGGTCTCGAACGGGTGAAGCCGAACACGTTGGGCAACAGCCGCATGCTTCTGCGTCTCTGATCGATCACGGCGGCTTTTCCCGGGCTCCGCGCACCTGTGGCCTATGTCCGAATCGCGCACGTTTCCCTCCCCGTTGCGGTCCTGAACCTCTCCCGGGGGGTTTGTGTTTTCCCGGGAAAAGCGGTTTCCTTTCCGCGTACTGCTTTTCGATGAAAGGAAATCCGGTGGCACAGAAGGTTCAGGTCCTTCTTGTCGACGACCTCGACGGTGGCGAGGCGGACGAGACCGTGACGTTCGCTCTGGATGGCAAGACCTACGAGATCGACCTCACCACCGCCAACGCGGAAAAGCTCCGTGGTCTGCTCGAGCCGTACACCAAGAGCGGGCGCCGCACCGGCGGCCGCGCCGCCGCCGGCCGCGCCAAGGGCCGCGCCGCCTCCGGCTCCGGCCACCCGGACACCGCCGAGATCCGCGCGTGGGCCAAGGCGCAGGGGATGAACGTCAACGACCGCGGGCGGGTCCCGGCCGAGATCCGCGAGGCCTACGAGAACGCCAAGGGCTGACCCCGCAGCGGCGTGCGCCGCCGCAGCCGCGCCCGGTGGCACTCCGTCGCCGCCGCGGCGACCAGGCGCACGAGATCGGGCCGGTCCGCGGCCCCGCCGCCCCGCCCGGGTCCGGGCGCGGCAGGCAGCAGGGCCTCGCACCCCGGTCCGGGGGGCCGCAGCCACACGGCGGCCCCCCGGCGGCTTCCCCGCGGCCACCGCCCCGGCGGGACCGGGGCGGTGAAGGCACCGCCCTCACCCAGGGCGGTGAGGTCCAGGGCGACCCCGCCCCACTCCAGCCAGTCCAGCAGCCCGTCCAGCTCGTCCGCGCTCCCCGCGGCGAGCAGGAACCGCATCCGGCCGCCCTCCAGGGCGACGGGCCCCGTCGGAACGGTCCGCCGCAGCAGCTCCGCCCCCGCATCGGACGGCAGCTCCAAGGCGTCGAACCGGACCCCGGTGGGCAGCGTGCCGGGCGGGCCGCCCACCACGGGCCAGCCGAGGACGTCCTGGTACCAGGAGGCGAATCCGGCCTCGGGGGCGGAGCGGGGCTGCGGAACGGTGAAGGCCATGCCCGGAGCAACTCCGGGGGCCCCGCCGGGTTACGCTGGGCTTCCCGACAGGTGCGGAACGTAAAGCTCCCCGCCGGCGGAGTCCCGCATTCGGGACGGAATCGTGTTCGCCCGTAGCGGAGGGATGCGGTGCCGCGGGCATGGAGTGTCAGTGTGCACGGGTAAGACATTCCTAGTGGATCGGGGCGACACGCTGATTTGAGCGGTTCCGTTCGCCATCGGCGTACACGTGTGACGGGTATCTGCCTGGCCTGCGGGAACATCGTCTCGCACCATCGGGTTGGAGCAGTTGTCGGCTGTTGGAGCCGGTTTTCCCCACGGACACGGGGGTGAGCCGCGGACGGATGTCGGCAGTTGGAATGAGCTGTCCCGCCCCGCGGGACTAGCATGCGGAAGGACAGGGCGGGGACCGACCCCGAACTGCCCGACCGCTCTGAGGAGCGATAAACGATGTTCGAGAGGTTCACCGACCGCGCGCGGCGGGTTGTCGTCCTGGCTCAGGAAGAAGCCCGGATGCTCAACCACAACTACATCGGCACCGAGCACATCCTCCTGGGCTTGATCCACGAGGGTGAGGGTGTCGCCGCTAAGGCCCTGGAGAGCCTCGGGATTTCGCTCGAGGCTGTTCGCCAGCAGGTTGAGGAGATCATCGGCCAGGGCCAGCAGGCCCCGTCCGGGCACATCCCCTTCACCCCGCGGGCGAAGAAGGTCCTGGAGCTTTCGCTCCGAGAGGCCCTCCAGCTCGGCCACAACTACATCGGCACCGAGCACATCCTGCTCGGCCTGATCCGCGAGGGCGAGGGCGTCGCCGCCCAGGTCCTGGTGAAGCTGGGCGCCGATCTCAACCGGGTCCGTCAGCAGGTCATCCAGCTGCTCTCGGGCTACTCCGGCGGAGGCAAGGAGTCGGCCACCGCAGGCGGCCCGGCCGAGGGCACCCCCTCGACCTCGCTCGTCCTGGACCAGTTCGGCCGCAACCTCACCCAGGCGGCCCGCGAGTCCAAGCTCGACCCGGTCATCGGGCGCGAGAAGGAGATCGAGCGGGTCATGCAGGTGCTGTCCCGCCGCACCAAGAACAACCCGGTCCTCATCGGCGAGCCCGGCGTCGGCAAGACCGCCGTGGTCGAGGGCCTGGCCCAGGCCATCGTCAAGGGCGAGGTGCCCGAGACCCTCAAGGACAAGCACCTCTACACCCTGGACCTGGGCGCCCTGGTCGCGGGCTCCCGCTACCGCGGTGACTTCGAGGAGCGCCTGAAGAAGGTCCTCAAGGAGATCCGCACCCGCGGCGACATCATCCTGTTCATCGACGAGCTCCACACCCTCGTCGGTGCGGGCGCCGCCGAGGGCGCGATCGACGCCGCCAGCATCCTCAAGCCCATGCTGGCCCGCGGCGAGCTCCAGACCATCGGTGCCACCACGCTGGACGAGTACCGCAAGCACCTGGAGAAGGACGCGGCCCTGGAGCGCCGCTTCCAGCCGATCCAGGTGGCGGAGCCCTCGCTCCCGCACACCATCGAGATCCTCAAGGGCCTGCGCGACCGCTACGAGGCCCACCACCGCGTCTCCATCACGGACGAGGCCCTCGTGCAGGCGGCCACCCTGGCCGACCGGTACATCTCGGACCGCTTCCTGCCGGACAAGGCGATCGACCTGATCGACGAGGCCGGCTCCCGGATGCGCATCCGCCGGATGACCGCGCCGCCGGACCTCCGCGAGTTCGACGAGAAGATCGCGGGCGTCCGCCGGGACAAGGAGTCGGCGATCGACTCGCAGGACTTCGAGAAGGCGGCCTCCCTCCGCGACAAGGAGAAGCAGCTCCTCGCCGCGAAGGCCAAGCGCGAGAAGGAGTGGAAGGCCGGCGACATGGACGTCGTCGCCGAGGTCGACGGCGAGCTCATCGCCGAGGTCCTCGCGACCGCGACCGGCATTCCCGTCTTCAAGCTGACCGAGGAGGAGTCCTCGCGCCTGCTGCGCATGGAGGACGAGCTCCACAAGCGCGTCATCGGGCAGAAGGACGCCATCAAGGCGCTCTCCCAGGCGATCCGCCGCACCCGCGCGGGTCTGAAGGACCCGAAGCGCCCCGGCGGCTCGTTCATCTTCGCCGGCCCGTCCGGCGTCGGTAAGACCGAGCTGTCGAAGACGCTCGCCGAATTCCTCTTCGGCGACGAGGACGCGCTGATCTCCCTCGACATGTCGGAGTTCAGCGAGAAGCACACGGTTTCCCGCCTCTTCGGTTCGCCCCCCGGCTACGTGGGCTACGAAGAGGGCGGCCAGCTCACCGAGAAGGTGCGCCGCAAGCCGTTCTCCGTCGTCCTCTTCGACGAGGTCGAGAAGGCCCACCCGGATATCTTCAATTCCCTTCTCCAGATCCTGGAGGACGGTCGCCTGACCGACTCCCAGGGCCGGGTCGTGGACTTCAAGAACACGGTCATCATCATGACCACCAACCTGGGCACCCGGGACATCTCGAAGGGCTTCAACCTGGGCTTCGCCGCCCAGGGCGACGTCAAGAGCGGTTACGACCGCATGAAGGCCAAGGTCAACGAGGAGCTGAAGCAGCACTTCCGCCCCGAGTTCCTGAACCGTGTCGACGACACGGTGGTCTTCCACCAGCTGTCGCAGGAAGACATCATCCAGATCGTCGACCTCATGATCGCCAAGGTGGACGAGCGCCTGAAGGACCGCGACATGGGCATCGAGCTGAGCGGCGACGCGAAGCTCCTGCTCGCCAAGCGCGGCTACGACCCGATCCTGGGCGCCCGCCCGCTGCGCCGGACCATCCAGCGCGAGATCGAGGACATCCTGTCGGAGAAGATCCTCTTCGGCGAGCTGCGCCCCGGCCACATCGTGGTCGTCGGCAAGGAGGGTGAGGGCGAGGACGCCAAGTTCACCTTCCGCGGCGAGGAGAAGTCGGCCCTGCCGGACCTCCCCCCGATCGAGGCGACGGGCTCCGGCCCGGACCTGAGCAAGGGCGCGTGACCGCGCGGCCCGCACAGGCGGCCTGACGCACCAGGGGCGGCCCCGGAACCACTCGGTTCCGGGGCCGCCCCTTTGCGCGGGCGGCGTCTCCGCGGATGCCCCCCGGGCCGCGGGACCCGCTCCCGCGGGGCGGGGCGGCGCCTCCGGGGATGCCCCCCGGGCCGCGGGACCCGCTCCCGCGGGGCCCCGCAGGGCCTCCGGCCGGTGACAAGGGGCACAGGGCAAAACGGACGTCCTATGACCTTTCGTAGATCCAGTGTCCGATTTGCCCCCTACCTGCCCCTGTCATCAGTGCTGGCAGCGGGGGGTCTACGGCCTGCGTCACACCGCCCCCGGCTACGAGCCGGAGTAGTAAAAGGGACGTTTGGGGATGGCGCGGGACGCGGGTTACCAATGAGGGGCAAGCCCGGCACCCGGTCGCACAGCGTGCCGGGCCGCCTGATGCCTGACTGCCCCTGTCCCCGGCCCCGGAGGTCCTTCATGTCCGCGAAGCGCGTCACCACCCCCCGTACCCGTCTCGCCATCGGCGCAACCGCCATCGGTGCGGCCCTGGCCCTGGGCGCCGGGACCGGCTCCGCGTTCGCCGACGAGGCCCCCACCAGCCTGACCGCCACCGCCGAGCTGGTCGCCGCGCAGGCGTCCGCCCAGGCCTCCGCCGCCGCCAAGGCCGGCGCCTGGCAGAAGCCGCTCTCCACCTACACGCTCAGCGCCACGTACGGCAAGGGCGGCAACCTGTGGTCGCGCAAGCACTCCGGCCAGGACTTCGCCGTCCCGGTGGGCACTCCGGTCAAGTCCGTCTCCGCCGGCGTCGTCGTCAAGGCCGGCCCCAACGGCGGCGGCGACGGCCCGGCCTACGGCAACGCCGTCGTGGTCAAGCACGCGGGCGGCACCTACTCGCAGTACGCGCACCTGTCCAAGATCCAGGTGAAGGTCGGCCAGAAGGTCGCGAAGGGCAAGCAGATCGCCCTCTCCGGCAACACCGGCAACTCCACCGGCCCGCACCTCCACTTCGAGATCCGGACCACCCCCAACTACGGCTCCTCGGTCAACCCGGTCGCCTTCCTGCGCGCCGCCGGCGTCACCCTCTGACCCGGAGCCCCTCCCAAGGGCACGGCAGGCCCGGCGGGGATCCCCCGCCGGGCGGGCTCAGTAGAGCAGCCAGGCCCCGGTCGGCTCGACCGACGCATTGGCCTTGCCCGGCTTCAGCGTGTCGATCTGCGCCGCGGACAGCGCCTTGTCGTAGGTCTGGATGCTGTCCATGGCCCCGTTCCACGCGGCCGTCCACTTGTCCTCGTGCCGGGCGCGCGCCAGCTGGAGCGGCCCCTTCGCGTCGTGGACGCCGGGAACCGCCGCCTCGCCGGCCTTCTTCCCGTTCACGTACAGGGCGATCTGCTTGCGCTCGGCGTCGTAGGTCGCGGTCAGCTCGGCGAAGGTCTTCTCCATCTTCGGGCTCGTGCCGCTGACGACGACCGTCGTGGCGTCCGCGCCCTGATCGCCGGTCTGCACCCGGAACACCCAGGCCGGCTTCCCGTTCACCTGGTCCAGGCCCAGCGCGAACGACGACGACTTCTCGTTGCCCTGGCTGACCGCGATCTGCCGGCCCTTGTCGGAGCGGACCCAGACGCGGGCCGAGACGGTGAAGCTCTTGGACGTGTCGACGACCCGCTTCTCGGACTCGGCGTAGGAGTTCTCGCCGCCCTTGGTGCGGATCTCGAAGCGCTTGTCGATCGGGAAGACGCCCGCGTCGGGCCCCATCTTCAGCGGCGCCTTCCCGGCGCGGTCCCGGATCTGCGTCGGGTCGTCCTTGACGGTCGGGCTGTTGTCCACCGGCTTCTTGCTCTTCGAGCCGCTCGGCGAGGGCGAGGCCGACTCGGAAGCCGCCGGCTGGTCGTCCGCCGCCTGCGGCTGCTCCCCGCCGCCGTCCCCGCCGAGCAGCCAGAACGCGCCGCCGCCCGCGAGCAGCGCCAGCACGGTCGCGCCGCCGACGATCCCCCACGTCCTCTTCTTGCGCCGCTCGGCCGCCGTGCGGTCGGCCAGCGCCTCCCAGTCGGGCTGCTCGGACTGCTGGGGGAAGAACGGCGCCGGCGCCGGGGCGTCCTGGGCGGGCGGCCCGGCCGGCGGCCACTGCGCGGGCGGCACGTTCGGGTTCTGCGGGAACGGCCCGCCGGGCGCCGCCGGTGCTCCCGGTCCGGCCGGCGCGCCGGGGCCGTCCTGCCGGTACGGGTTGGGGGCGCCCGGCTGCGGGAAGCCGTATCCGCCCTGCGGGGCGGCCCCGCCCGGCGGCGGGCCGAAGCCTCCGCCCGCCGCGGGCTGTCCGGGCGGGAAGCCGTAGCCGCCGCCGGGTGCCGGCGGGACCGGCGGGAACCCGTAGCCGCCGTTCCCCGGAGCGGGCTCGGGCTGCGGGGTGTTCGGGGGATTCTTGCCGTCGGTCATGCCAGGGATGCTAGAACACGCCGCCGTACAGGCGTACGACCCGGTCCCGATCCCCCCGCAAGGCGTCCGCTCACTCCGGCAGCCGGACGATGGGGAAGCTGCCCGTCGCCGTCGGTGCGTGCTCCGGCAGCCACAGGACGGCCACCGCGCCCGCGGCGGAGCCCTCCTGGTCCGATCCGCCCGGGGCGGCCACGTTCCGGAACGTCAGCCGGGCGCCCAGCACCCGCGCCTGCCCCTCCGCGATGGTCAGCCCCAGCCCGTGGCCCCCGCCGGCCCGGTCCGTCGACCCCGTGCGGAAGCGGCTCGGGCCCTCCCGCAGCAGCGCCTCGGGGAAGCCGGGGCCGTGGTCGCGGACCCGGACCACCCGGCCCTCGACGTCCACCTGGACCGGCGGGCGCCCGTAACGGGCCGCGTTCGCCAGCAGGTTGCCGAGGATCCGCTCCAGGCGCCGCGGGTCGGTGCTGACGATCTCGTCCGCGACGATGCGCACGGTCGCCTCCGGCATCTGCGCCGCCACCCGGCGCCCGACGAACTCGCCCAGCGCCAGGTCCTGGAGTTCCGCCCGCTCCGACGCGCTGTCCAGCCGGGCCACCTCCAGCACGTCCTCGACGAGCGCCCGCATGGCCCGCGCCCGGTCCAGGACCAGCTCGGTCGGCCGGCCCGGCGGCAGCAGCTCCGCCGCCGTCAGCAGGCCCGTCACCGGGGTCCGCAGCTCGTGCGCGATGTCCGCGGTCACCCGCCGTTCGGCCTCCAGCCGCTGCTGGAGGGCGTCCGCCATGGCGTCGACCGCGCGCGCCAGGTCGTCGGTCTCGTCGCGGACGACACCGCCGACGGCGTCCCGGACCCGTACGTCGGGGTCGCCGTGGGCGACGCGCTGCGCGGCGGCTGCGGCCTTCCGCAGCCGGCGGGAGATCTGCCCGCCGATGAGCACGCCGAAGGCCGCGCCGGCGACGACGGCGGTCAGCGAGCCGACGACCAGCGCCCGGTCGAGGTCGCGGACCAGCTTGGCGCTGTCCTTGAAGGTGGTGTGCAGGGAGAGGACCTGCCCGTTGCCGAGCGGCACCGCCGCCCACACCTCCGGCAGGCCCCTGCGGGACTCCTGGATGTAGGTGCCCCGCCGGCCCGACTTGGCCTTCTCCCGCAGCTCCGCCGGCAGGTCCGGGTCGTTGAGCTTGGCGCCCATCGGCGGCTTGCGGCCGGCCTCGACGTTGCGGGCGATGAACTGGACGCGGTCGAGCTGCACCTCGCGGGCGCTGTCGAGCATCGAGGTCCGGGCGCCGCTGTGCACGACGAGGCTCAGGGCGACGACGACGAGCGCGGCGACGGCGGCGATGGCCGAGGCGATCTTCCAGCGGATGCCCGTGCGGAAGGTGAAGCGTCTCATCCCTTGAGCTTGTATCCGAAGCCGCGGACCGTTTCGATCCGGTCCTGCCCGATCTTGGTGCGCAGGCGCTGCACGTGGACGTCGACGACCCGGGTGTCGCCGCCCCAGTCGTAGTCCCAGACCCGCTCCAGCAGCCGGTCCCGGGAGAGCACGGTGCCGGGTGCGGAGGAGAACTCCAGCAGCAGCCGCATCTCGGTCGGGGTGAGCGCCACCGGCGCGCCCGCCCTGCGGACCTCCATGCCCTCGGTGTCGACCTCCAGGTCCCCGAAGACGAGGATCCCGTTCCCGGGGCCGCCGTCGCCCGGCCCGCCGGACCCGTTCGGGCCGCCGGCGTGCCCGAAGCGGCGCAGGACGGCCCGGATCCGGGCGACGAGGACGGCGCCGTCGAACGGCTTGGTGACGTAGTCGTCCGCGCCCGCCTCCAGGCCGAGGACCACGTCGATGGAGTCGGCCCGCGCCGACAGCATGATCACGGGGACGGTGGACTCGTCGCGGATGCGGCGGCACAGGCTGACGCCGTCCATGCCGGGCACCATCACGTCGAGGAGGGCGATGTCGGGCCGGCGGGCCCGGAAGGACTCCAGGCCCGACAGGCCGTCGGGCATGGCGGTGACCGTGAACCCGTCGCGCTCCAGCGCCAGGGTGGTGGCCTCGCGGATGACGTCGTCGTCCTCCACGAACAGGACATGGGTCTCGGCCATGCGCACGCCTCGCCTCGGTATCTTCGCTTCGTCGGTGGGCCGCCCGGGCCCGGGTCCTGGGTCTGCCGGCGCCGGGTCGCCCCCGGGTGCCGGCGCGGCGCCTCAGCCCCTCGGGCTGACCGCCGGGGCGGGCAGGGCCCCGCCGTCGATGTTGCTGTAGTCGGTGTGCACGCGGTCGTGCTCGGTGAACCTCTCCCCGTCCCAGCGGTAGGTCACCACGTCCTCGCCGGAGGGGTAGGCGAGCGGGTCGCTCTTGCCGTACACCGGCTTGGTGACGACCAGGTCGCCCCGGTCGATCTCCGCGTAGACGGGCGGCTGCTCGTCCGAGAACACATTCTCGTACCTGCCGTCCTCGGCCCGGTACACGTACGAGCCGCGGCCCAGGGCGTCGGCGCAGGACAGCACGTTCACCACGATGTCGGCGGCCGGGCCGCCGGTGACCTTCCCGTAGCTGACGTCGACCGGGTACTCCTTGCCCGTGCAGGGCTTGAGGTCCCGCTTGACCTGCGGGTTGACCTTGGGGTCCGCCATCAGCAGGGCGACCGGGTCGACCTTCTGGTACGGCTTCCCCGACCCGCCCGGCGCACTCGGCGCGGTGCCCGCCGGGGCCGGCGGCGAGCCGCTCTTCGCGACGGTCTCCGTGCGGGCCGGGCCGCCGTCGCGCAGCCCCGTCCCCGCGGCCGAGCAGCCGGCCGCGAACAGCACGGTGCCGACGAGGACGACCGTCCCCGCCGACATCAGTACCAGCGGCCCTCTGCCGCTCAGGAGTTGGCCGTTCAGGCCGCGCACCGCTCACGCCTCTCGTACCGGATGGTGGGGTCACCGCGGTGGTCACCGCGCTCCAGCGCGCGCATGTCCAGGTTCCGGCTCTCCAACTCCTGCCGGAGCCGGGCCAGTGCGCGGTGCAGGGTGCTCTTCACAGTACCCGTGGACATGCCCAGCGCGGCAGCGGTCTCCTCCGTGCTCATCTGCTCCCAGTGTCGCAGCACGACGACGCTGCGCTGCTTGGGGGCGAGCACCTTGAGGACGTCCATCAGCAGGGCGCGGTCGGCGCGCTGCTCGGTGCCGTCCTCGACGGAGGCGTCCGGGAGCTGCTCGGTGGGCACCTCCTCCAGCTTGCGGGCGCGCCACCACTCGGTACGGGTGTTGATCATGACGCGGCGCAGGTAGGCGTCGGCCAGGGTCTTGTCGGCGATGCCGTCCCAGCGGCCGTACGTGCGCACGAGGGCGGTCTGGAGCAGGTCCTGGGCGTCGGTGGGGTCAGGGACCAGGCGCCGGGCGCTGCGCAGCAGCGCGTCCTGCCGGGTGCGTACGTACTCCTCGAAGCCGAGTACCTCGCCGTGCGCCATCTCCGACCGCCTCCGTTCCGTGCACCGCTCGTCCGCTGCAATGGACCCGAAGGTACGGAGGCGTTGTCACGAGCCTGTGCGGGCCAGCCTTCGGTGGGCGCACGGACACCCATAGGTTGTGTAACAACGCCTGTGAGCTGGTCTTTCCCCGGAAAAGCGGAATGGATCAGTCAGTCGGAGGCGGGGTGCTGCGGCAGCCGGTACATGCCGCCGGACAGCGGCTCCACCAGTCCGTCGGCCACCAGCCCGTCCAGCGCCCGGGCCCGCTGCACGGGCTCGTTCCACACCGTGTCCAGCACCGCCTGCGGAACCGGCCCGACCGCGTCCCGCAGCACCGCGAGGAGCTTGCCGCGGACCTGCCGGTCCGTCCCCGCGTACGTCTGCCCGCGCCGCGGGGGCCCGTCGTGCGCGGGCTTGCCGGCCAGCCGCCACGCGCACTGCCCGGCCACGGGGCAGCGGGCGCAGTCGGGGTTGCGGGCCGTGCACACCAGGGCGCCGAGCTCCATGGAGGCCGCAGCCCAGCGGGCCGCGGTCGCCTCGTCCTGCGGCAGCAGCTCGCGGGCCAGGCGCCGCTCGGCCGCGGTCGTCGCGTTCGGCGGGTACTCGACGCCGGTCCTGGCCCGGGCGAAGACCCGGCGGACGTTGGTGTCGAGCACGGCGTGCCGCTGCCCGTACGCGAACGAGGCCACCGCGGCCGCCGTGTACTCGCCGATCCCGGGCAGCGCCAGGAGCTGCGCGTGGTCCTGCGGCACGTCGCCGCCGTGCCGCTCCGTTATGGCCACGGCCGCGCCGTGCAGCCGCAGGGCGCGCCGCGGGTACCCGAGCCGCCCCCAGGCGCGCACGGCCTCACCGGGGGCCTCGGCGGCAAGGTCGGCGGGGCGCGGCCAGCGGGCCAGCCACTGCTCGTACACGGGCAGGACCCGGCTGACGGGGGTCTGCTGGAGCATGAACTCGCTGACCATGACACCCCACGGGCCGGCCTCGGGACGGCGCCAGGGCAGGTCGCGTGCGTGCTCGTCGAACCAGTCGATGACCGGCGCGTGCAGCGGGTGGGGGGTCGCCGGGGCGCCGGCGGCACCGGGGGAGTCGGCGGGTGGGGTGGTGGTCGTCCGGGATGCAGTCATGGCTACCGCATCCTGGCATGTTTCAGGTCCGGCGTGCGGAGCCCGGACCGGTGAACCACATGGCCGCCTGGTTGCCGCTCGCCCGCATGGAGGCGGCGATCCGGCTCACCGGCCCGGTCAGCGCCAGGACGAAGAGGGCGGCGACGATCCCGCCGCCCACCAGGCCCACGGCCACGTCGTGCGGGTAGTGCACGCCGACGAAGACCCGCGAGTACGCCATCAGCGCCGCGATCGGCAGGGTCAGCAGCACCAGCCGGCGCAGCGCCAGGGCGAGGGCGACGGCCGCGGCGCCCGCGATGGCGGAGTGGTTGCTGGGGAAGGACCAGTCGCCCGGCTCGGGGCACGCGGAGAGCGAGGCGGCCGCGTTGGCGACGGCCCGGCAGGGCCGCTCCTCCTGGACGAAGACCTTCGCGGTCTCGGAGACCACGTACGCGAACGCGGTGGCGAGGGGCGCCAGGACCGCCAGGGCCACCGCCCGCGGGCTGCGCTGCCCGCGGCCGCGCCACCACACGGCTATGAAGAGGAAACCGAATATCAGCAGCCCGAGTTCGGTCCACACTTCGAACGCCGTCTGCACCCAACCGGGTGCCGAGCGGGCGGAGTCGGTGATGTCGCGGTAGAGGTCCGAGGTGTCCATGGTGACCGACCGTACTCAACGGGCGCGGGCGCCCGCGTGGCGCCCCTGGCTGATTGTCCTCCGCCTCCAGGATGATCATCGGCAGAACCGTGCGGATGTGCGGCATGTGGGGCGCGGTTCGGGCCCCGGATTCTCGTAGAGTTCCCTCCGTGGGATCTATGCGCAATCCGGTCGGGCCGCTCCCCTCCTCCATCTACTGGCGACGGAGGGCCGTCCTGGCGTCCGTCGTGGCGCTCATCGCGCTGCTCGCCGTATGGGCCGTCAGTTCCGGTGGCGGCACCTCCAGTACGAACGGCAAGGGCCAGGACGGGCCCGACCCGGCGGCTTCCATCACGCCCGGACCCTCCGGCACGGGGCCGGCGATCAGCCAAGCCCCCGGCGGGCGGGCCGAGTCGGGCGCCGGGACGGCCAAGAACGGCGAGCCGGGCTCCGGTTCGGGGAGCGGCGCGGGCTCCGGAGCCGACTCCGGCTCCGCGGCCGGCGCGGGCGGCGGCGCAGGTGCGGCCGGCGGCGCGGCCGCGGCGCAGGTGCCGGCGGACTCCCCGCTGCCGACGTGCTCGACGAGCGCCCTCCAGTGGGAGGTCAAGAGCGCCAAGAACGAGTACGAGGCGGGCGAGAAGCCGCGCCTGGAGCTGATCGCCCGCAACATCACCGGATCCACCTGCAAGGTCGACCTCGGCCCCAGGCAGGCCGTCGTGACGATCCTCCAGGCGGGCACCAGCAAGGCCGTGTGGTCCTCGGCGGACTGCCCGCAGGGCGCGGTCAGCGCGTTCTTCCGGGTGCCGGCGCAGGGCGAGACCAGGCACACCGTCGAGTGGGACCGGAAGCCGAGCGCCGCCGACCAGTGCCAGACGCCCCCGCAGGGCGCGGCCGTCCCCGACACCTACGTGGTGGAGGCCAAGGCCCCGGGACTGCCGGTGGCGCGGACCTCGTTCGTGCTGAAGCCGGAGTAGGCCTCCGCGGATCCTTCCGGCCGAGCCCGCGCCGCCCGGCGCCGTGCATCGCGAGGGGGCGAGGCGCGGCGCCGGGCGGCGCGGATCGGGAAGGGGCCGCGCGAGACGGCTCAGGCGCGCGGCGTCCGCCGGCCCACGCTCCACTCGCCGAGCGGCGCGACGAGGCCGGGGTCGGACGCGGACGGTTCGTGGCCGAGGGCCACGGTCGCCCGCGGGGCGGGAGTGGAAACGGACCGCCCGGTGTCCGCCGGGGAGGCCTGTCCGGCGGCCGCGGCCGCGATGACGACACCGCCGGCCACGGCCAGGGCGCCGGCAACCAAGGTGATCTTCTGCTTCATGCTGGCTCTTGCCTTTCGCTCTGCTCGACTTGCCCCGCATCTCCGCCCCGGGCCACAGAGGGGTACGGGCCGGGGCGCAGTGCGCCGGCGGCGGGGTTGTCCGCCGGCGCGGGGCGACGCCCCTGCGGCAGAGCCAGTCGACCACGGCGGACGGGGGCGGCCCCAGGCAAATCAACCGGCAGAAATGCGGTCGGCGGTGTTTTGCCGGGCGCCGGGAGCAGCGTGCCGCCGCAGCCGCCGCCGGCGGGTGCGGCGTCCGTCAGACGTAGCGTTCCAGGATCGAGGACTCCGCCAGGCGGGACAGCCCCTCGCGGACGCTGCGGGCGCGGGCCTCGCCGACCCCGTCGACGGCCTGCAGGTCGTCCACGCCGGCCGCCAGCAGCTTCTGCAGCCCGCCGAAGTGCTCCACCAGCCGCTCGATGATCGCGCCCGGCAGCCGCGGCACCTTCGCCAGCAGCCGGTAGCCGCGGGGCGACACCGCCGAGTCCAGCGTCTCGGGCGAGCCCGTGTACCCCAGCGCCCGCGCCACGATGCCCAGCTCCAGCAGCTCCGGGTGCGTCAGCGCGTCCAGGGCCGGCAGGGCCTCCTCGACGGTGCGCGAGCGCTTGGCCGTCGGCTCCGGAACGTAGTCCCGGATGACGAGCTCGCGCTCCTGCTCGATCCCGACCGTGAGCTCGTCCAGCTGGAGCGACAGCAGTCGCCCGTCCGTGCCCAGCTCGACCACGTACTCCGCGATCTCCGTCGCGATCCGGCGGACCATTTCCAGCCGCTGCGCGACGGCCGTGACGTCGCGCACCGTGACCAGGTCCTCGATCTCCAGCGCCGACAGCGTGCCCGCGACCTCGTCCAGCCGGAGCTTGTACCGCTCCAGCGTGGCGAGCGCCTGGTTGGCCCGGGACAGGATCGCGCCCGACTCCTCCAGGACGCGGCGCTCCCCGTTCACGTACAGGGCGATCAGCCGCATCGACTGCGAGACGGACACGACGGGGAAGCCGCACTGCTTCGAGACGCGGTCCGCGGTGCGGTGCCGGGTGCCGGTCTCCTCCGTCGGGATCGACGCGTCCGGGACCAGCTGCACGCCGGCCCGCAGGATCTTGGTGAGGTCCTTGTCGAGGATGAGCGCGCCGTCGAGCTTGCACAGCTCCCGCAGCCGGGTCGCGGTGAACTCCACGTCCAGGACGAAACCGCCCGTGCACATCGCCTCGACGGTCTTGTCCATGCCGAGGACGATCAGGCCGCCGGTGTTGCCGCGGACGATCCTCTCCAGGCCGTCGCGCAGGGGCTGGCCAGGTGCGACCGCGCTCAGGGAGGCACGCATCATGGCCTCCTGCCTGGAGCTCGCGCCCGACTTCCCGGATGCTGCTGCCCCGTCCTTGGCTGCCACTGCACTCCTCCGGTCGCGGTTTGCGCCGCCTGCGTAGGGCCGGGCGGACCAGCACAAAGTCTACCGGCGCCCGCTGCGCGCCCGCCGTGGCTTCGCCAGGAGCGCCCCGGGGGACCCCCGCACACGCCCGCCCGCAGGCCCTCCCGGGGCTATTCGCGGGCCGTCTCGCGGGCCGTGTCGCGGGAGCGCCGGCGGGGCAGAACACGCAGCGCATCGCCCATGTCCGCGACTTCCGTGACCTTCATGCCGGCGGGCACCTTCCCCGGGTCGGCGGGCACCAGCGCGTGCGTGAACCCGAGCCGGTGGGCCTCGGCGAGGCGCCGCTGCACGCCGGTGACCCGGCGCACCTCGCCGGCCAGGCCGACCTCCCCGATGGCGACGAGGTTCTTCGGCAGGGGGACGTCGCTCGCGGCCGAGGCGAGCGCCAGGGCGACGGCCAGGTCGGCGGCCGGCTCGGTCAGCTTCACCCCGCCCACGGTGGCGCTGTAGATGTCGCGCTTGCCGAGCGCGGTGATCCGGCCGCGCTGCTCCAGCACCGCCAGCATCATCGAGACGCGCGAGGTCTCCAGCCCGGAGGTGGTCCGCCGCGGGGAGGGGATCTGCGAGTCGACGGTCAGCGCCTGCACCTCGGCGACCAGCGGCCGCTTGCCCTCCAGGGTCACGGTCAGGCAGGTGCCGGGGACGGCCTCCGCCCGGCGGGTCAGGAACAGCCCGCTGGGGTCGGCGAGGCCGGTGATGCCCTCGTCGTGCAGTTCGAAGCAGCCGACCTCGTCGGTGGCGCCGTACCGGTTCTTCACGCCGCGCACCAGGCGCAGCCGGGCGTGCCGGTCGCCCTCGAAGCCGAGGACGACGTCCACCAGGTGCTCCAGCAGCCGCGGGCCGGCGATGGCGCCGTCCTTGGTGACGTGTCCGACGAGCAGCGTCGACATGCCGCGCTCCTTGGACGCGCGGATCAGGGCGCCGGCGACCTCGCGGACCTGGGCCATGCCGCCGGGCGCGCCGTCGATCTCGGGGGAGGCGACGGTCTGGACGGAGTCGAGGACGAGCAGCGAGGGGTTCACGGCCTCGATGTGCCCGAGGACGGCCGACAGGTCGGTCTCGGCGGCGAGGTAGAGGTGGTCGCTGAGCGCGCCGATGCGGTCGGCCCGCAGCCGCACCTGGCTCGCCGACTCCTCCCCGGTGACGTACAGGGTGCGGTGGGAGGGGCCGGAGGCCTTGGCCGCCACGTCCAGCAGCAGCGTCGACTTGCCGACGCCCGGCTCGCCGGCGAGCAGGACGACGGCGCCGGGGACGAGGCCGCCGCCGAGCACCCGGTCCAGCTCGTCGACGCCCGTGCCGCGGGCGGTCGCCGTCCTGCCGTCGACCTGCCCGATCGGCAGCGCGGCGGTCGAGACGCGGCCGGGCGCGGTGGTCCGCACGGCGGCCGCCCCCATCTCCTCGACGGTGCCCCACGCCTGGCACTCGGGGCAGCGCCCGAGCCACTTCGCGGTGGTCCAGCCGCACTCGGTGCAGCGGTAGGAGGGCCGGTCCTTCGCGGACGAGCGGGATGTACGGGCAGCCATGCCGCCCACCGTAACGGCAGGCGCCGACAGCCCGGCGTCAGGCGGGCGGTCAGCGCCTGTTCGATCTCGTCACCCGTAAGGGCTAAAACAGCTCAAGGCTTCACGGCTCCCGGCGGGCTGCCGCCTACCTTCGCCAGAGTGAGCAGCAGCAACCAGGAAAGCCCCGCCCGGCGCTCCGGCGCACAACGGGCGCACGGGCGCACGCCCCCGGAGGGGTGCGAAGGAGAACAGGCGCCCCCCTTCCGGCACGAGCCGTACCTGGACGGCCTGTTCACCTACTGCCTGTCCGTCCTGTGCGACCACGACACGGCCACCGACGTCCTCGCCGACGTCCTGGCCGTGGCCGAGCGGCACCCCGGCCGCTGCCCCGACGAGAGCGACCGCCGCGCCTGGCTCTACGCCCTGGCCCGCTGGGCCTGCCTGCGCCGCCTCGCGGAACGGCAGGGCACCCGGCGGGGGGCGCGCATCGCCAGGCGTGCGCCGGAGCACGCCGGAGCACACCGCGCTCCCGACGACCGCCCCCGGGACACTGCCGCGCACCGGCGCACCGAGCTGGCCCGGCTCGCCTGGCCGGAGGCCGCCGGCACCACGCCCGAGCAGCGCGAGGCCCTCGAACTGGCCGTCCGCCACCGACTCGGCGTGCCCGAGCTCGCCGCGGTCCTCGGCACCCCCGAGGCCGGCGCCCGCGAACTGCTGGCCGGGGCGGCCTGCGAGGTGGAGCGCACCCGCGCCGCCCTCGCCGTCGTCGAGACCGGCGGGTGCCCCTCCGTCTCCCGGCTCACCGGCGGCGGACGGCTCCTGCTGTCCACCACCCTGCGCGCCGAACTCGTCCGCCACGTCGACGACTGCCCGCGCTGCCGCCGCCTCGCCGAACGCGTCGACGCCGCCTCCCCCTGGCCGGGCTCCTGCGGCGTCGAGGCGGCCCTCCCGCTCGTCCAGGCCCCCCGCACCGCCGTGCGCGCCGCGCTCCAGCGGGCCGGCCGGGGCCGCGGCCGGCCCGCCCCGCGCTTCGACCGCACCGGCTTCCCCGTGGACCCCCGCGACCGGGCCGCCCGCCGCGACCGGCTGCGCGCCCGAGCCGTCACCACCACCGTCGTCGCGACCGTCGTCGCGGCTCCCGTGCTCGCCCTGTGGGCGGCCCACCGCGGCGGCCCCGGCACCGGCGAGCCCGCCGGCGCCGACGCCACGCGGATCTCGGCCGGCGAGGCGGAGCTCCCGCCGGGCCGGGCCGGCGGCGCCCCGATGCGCGCGTACGAGAACGCCGGCGCGACCGGCCGCACCACCGGTGCCCCCGGCTTCGCCGGACCCTCGCCCTCCGTCTCCGTCGAGGTGATCAGCACCGGCGCCCCCGCCGCCCCCGGCGGACCGGGCGCCCCGGGCCGGCTCACCGTCGCCGCCTCCGCCGACGGCGCCACGACCGTGCTCACCCTCACCGCCTCCGGCGGGGCCCCGGTGCACTGGCGGCTCTCCTCCGACGCCCCCTGGCTCCGCGCGAGCCGCACCGCCGGCACGCTTGCTCCGGGGGACTCCGCCCGCATCCTGATCACGGTGGACGGCGCGTCCGAGCCCGTCGGCCACTGGACCGCCCGCGTCGGCGTCGACCCGGGCGGCGCCGTCGTCGCCGTACGCGGCAGCGGCCGCCCCGCGCCCGCCGGCAGCGAGCCC